>CAJOLO010000055.1 GCA_905235345.1 uncultured Lachnospiraceae bacterium | reverse complement strand
TCTCATGAACAGGGTGCGAGCCATGCAGCTGACGGATATGCAAGAGCAACCGGTAAGGTTGGTGTATGTATGGCGACTTCAGGTCCGGGTGCTACTAATCTTGTAACAGGTATTGCAACAGCATATATGGACTCAATTCCGCTTGTGGCAATTACGGCTAATGTAGGTGTGTCGATGCTTGGTAAGGATTCTTTCCAGGAGATTGATATTGCCGGTGTGGTTATGCCGGTAACAAAGCACAGTTTTATCGTTAAGAACGTACATGAACTGGCAGACACTTTAAGACGTGCATTCAAGATTGCACAGAGTGGAAGACCGGGACCGGTACTTGTGGATATTACCAAGGATGTCACAGCCAATCTTGCGGATTATGAGTATAAGAAGCCGGAAAAGATTGAACCAATAACCAATACTATAAAGGACGAGGATGTTGACAAGGTTCTCAGATATATAGAAAAATCTAAGAAGCCGTTCATTATGGTTGGAGGCGGTGTAGTAGCTTCCGGAGCTTATAAGGAATTGAGAAAGTTTGCTAAGCTTGTAGATGCACCGGTATGTGATACGCTAATGGGTAAGGGTGTATTCGATGGCAGAGATTCTCATTATACGGGAATGATAGGAATGCACGGTACCAAGACGTCTAACTTCGGTGTTACAGAGGCGGATCTTCTAATTGTTGTCGGAGGACGCTTCTCAGACCGTGTTATCGGTAATGCCAAGAAGTTTGCCAACAATGCCAAGATTGTCCAGATAGATGTGGATGAAGCAGAGATTAACAAGAATATTGTTGTTGATGCAAGCATTGTAGGTGATGCGAAAGAGGTATTAAAGAGATTGAATGCAAGCATAAAGCAGAAGAACAACAAGGAATGGCTTACAGAGATTGATGAACTGAATAAGAAGTATCCGTCTTCATATCCTACGGATGTATTAACAGGTCCTACAGCGATTTCAAAGATATACGAGCTTACAAAAGGTGATGCTATAATCACCACTGATGTGGGACAGCATCAGATGTGGGCTGCACAGATGTATAAGTACAAAGAGCCGAGGCAGTTACTTACATCGGGCGGTCTTGGAACGATGGGATACGGACTTGGTGCATCGATAGGTGCAAAGGTTGCACGTCCGGATAAGGTTGTTGTTAATATTGCAGGTGATGGATGTTTCCGTATGAATATGAACGAACTTGCGACAGCCTCAAGATATAATATACCTATAATTCAGGTTATTATAAACAACCATGTGCTTGGAATGGTAAGACAGTGGCAGACATTGTTTTATGGTGAGAGGTACTCCAATACGGTGCTTGACGACTCGGTTGATTTTGTCAAGGTATCAGAAGGTTTGGGCACTCAGGCATATAAGGCGACAACTCTTGATGAATTTGAAGAGGCATTTAAGAAGGCACTCAAAGCAGGTAAGCCTTGTGTAATAGATGCACAGATTGAGAAGGATGATAAGGTATGGCCTATGGTTGCAGCAGGACAGCCTATATCAACATGTTTCTCAGAAGAAGATCTTGAGAAGAAGTAATAGTTTCATATAGATTAAATAATTGATTTATTGAAACATTATTTAAATACAAAGTAAATAAAAAGAATATTTTCCAGGAGGATAAAGAAATGGAAAGAGTGTATAATTTTTCAGCAGGACCATCTATATTACCGGAGGTCGTGTTAAAGCAGGCAGCAGAAGAGATGCTTAATTACAATGGCACAGGAATGAGTGTAATGGAGATGAGCCATCGTTCAAAGGCTTTTGAGGAGATCATCCAGACAGCAGAGCAGGATCTTCGAGATCTTATGAATATTCCTGACAACTACAAGGTGCTGTTCTTACAGGGTGGTGCTTCACAGCAATTTGCAGCGATTCCTATGAACCTTATGAAGAATGGTGTGGCTGATTACATTATTACAGGACAGTGGGCTAAGAAAGCCTATGAGGAAGCACAGAAATACGGAAAGGTTAAAGCTGTTGCTTCATCAGCAGATAAGACTTTCTCTTATATTCCTGATTGCTCTGATCTTGATATTGACGATGATGCGGATTATGTATATATCTGTCATAACAATACAATCTATGGTACAACATATAAGAAGCTTCCTAATACCAAGGGAAAGATACTGGTTGCTGATATGTCATCTGATATACTTTCACAGCCTGTTAATGTAGAGGACTATGGTCTTATCTACTTTGGTGTTCAGAAGAACGTAGGACCTGCAGGTGTGGTAGTTGTGATCATCCGTGAGGATCTTATCCGTGATGATGTACTGGAGGGAACTCCGACAATGCTTAAGTATAAGACTCAGGCAGATGCCGATTCTCTTTACAACACACCTCCATGCTACGGAATCTATATCTGCGGTAAGGTATTCAAGTGGGTTAAGGAGATGGGTGGATTAGAGGCCATGAAGATTCACAACGAGAAGAAAGCAGCTATCCTCTATGATTTCCTTGATTCTTCAAAGCTTTTCAAGGGTACAGTTGTTAAGGAGGATCGTTCACTTATGAACGTACCTTTCGTAACAGGCAATGAGGAGCTTGACGCTAAGTTCGTTAAGGAAGCTACAGCAGCAGGTTTTGTGAACCTTAAGGGACACAGAACTGTCGGTGGTATGCGTGCTTCCATCTATAACGCAATGCCTATCGAGGGTGTAGAGAAGCTTGTTGAATTCATGAAGGAATTTGAAGAGAAGAATGCATAATATAATAAGGAGATAGAGATATGACTAAAGTTAATTGTTTAAATCCAATCGCAGCCTGTGGTCTTGACTTATTTTCAGATAATTATGAGATCGTAGACAGCATTAATAATGCAGAGGCTGTTCTTGTACGTTCAGCATCAATGCATGAGTTAGAGCTTCCTGAAAGTCTTGTTGCAGTTGCAAGAGCAGGAGCAGGAGTTAATAACATCCCTTTGGATAAATGTGCTGAGAAAGGAATTGTAGTATTCAATACGCCGGGTGCTAATGCCAATGGAGTTAAGGAGCTTGTTGTTGCAGGTCTTTTATTATCATCACGTGATCTTACGGGAGGATATAACTGGGTTAAGGCTAATGCAGATGATCCCGACATTGCCAAGAAGGTTGAGAAGCAGAAGAAAGAATATGCAGGTAACGAGATTGCAGGTAAGAAGCTGGGTGTTATCGGTCTCGGTGCTATAGGTGCCAAGGTTGCCAATATTGCTTTCCGTCTTGGCATGGAAGTGTACGGTTATGATCCGTATGTTTCAATAGATTCAGCATGGTCATTGTCACGTCATATCAAGCATATCGAACATGTTGAGGATATATACAGAGAATGTGATTATATTACAGTTCATGTGCCTGCACTTGACAGTACTAAGGGAATGCTTAACAAAGAAGCTTTCGACATGATGAAGGACGGAGTGAGAATTCTTAACTTTGCAAGAGATGTTCTGGTCAATGATGAAGATATCAAGGCTGCTCTTGCATCAGGCAAAGTAAAGAAGTATGTAACGGATTTTCCTAATCCGGCAATTGCAGGAGTTGATAATGTTATCACTCTTCCACACCTTGGAGCATCAACGGATGAGTCAGAGGATAACTGTGCTATAATGGCTGTCAGACAGATTTCTGATTATATCGAGAATGGTAATATTAAGAATTCTGTTAACTATCCGGCATGTGATGCCGGGGTATGCGAGACTGCAGCACGTGTTTGCGTATGCCACAAGAATATTCCTGATATGCTTACAAAATTCACAGGAGTATTCGCAAAGAATGGAATCAATATTGCCAATATGGTAAGTAAGTCAAAGGGTGACTGGGCCTATACGATTCTTGACGTAGAGTCTCAGGTATCGGATAGTGATAAGGCCGATATCGAAGCTGTTGAGGGTGTTGTAAAAGTAAGAGTTATCTGATATATGCATCCGACGAATTGCCGGAATATACGATAAATAATGCGGCTATGCTTTCATGTGTAGCCGCATTTTCTCTTGTGAAACATTATAACATCTTATAAGATCAATTTAAGTTGAGCAGAACTTTAATATGATTGGTCTTAACAGTCATAATTTATGATATCATTTAGAATAAAATACTTGCACAATTAATAGTATTAGGGTATTATATGTGCAGAATTATGTTATGTTGATTAATGTATTCAATATTTTAAGAGGAGAATGTCAATATGAGTGAGAAATTAAAGGTTGGTATCCTTGGAGGTACCGGTATGGTAGGACAGAGATTTATATCTTTATTAGAGAACCATCCGTGGTTTGAGGTTGTAACGATTGCAGCCAGTCCGAGAAGTGCAGGTAAGACATATGCCGAGGCTGTGGGTGATCGCTGGAAGATGGATACACCTATGCCGGAAGCTGTCAAGAATATAATTGTACATAATGTCAATGAGGTTGAGGAAGTTGCCAAGACTGTTGACTTTGTTTTCAGTGCAGTTGATATGACTAAGGATGAGATTAAGGCAATAGAAGAGGCTTATGCAAAGACAGAGACACCGGTTGTGTCTAATAATTCAGCACATCGCTGGACACCGGATGTTCCTATGGTTGTACCCGAGATTAATCCCGAGCACATGAAGGTTATTGATTTTCAGAAGAAGCGTCTGGGTACTACAAGAGGCTTTGTAGCCGTTAAACCTAACTGCTCAATTCAGAGCTATGCACCGGTACTTACTGCATGGAAAGAATTCGAGCCATATGAGGTTGTGGCTACAACATATCAGGCAATTTCCGGCGCAGGCAAGACATTTAAGGATTGGCCGGAGATGGTTGGTAATATCATCCCGTATATAGGCGGTGAAGAAGAGAAGTCTGAGAAGGAACCTCTTCGTATCTGGGGATATATAGATGAGGAGAAGGGAGAGATTGTACCTGCAACCAGTCCGGTTATCACATGTCAGTGTATACGTGTTCCGGTATTGAATGGCCATACCGCCGCAGTGTTCGTTAAGTTTAAGAAGAAGCCGACAAAGGAACAGCTTATTGAAAAGCTTGTGGAATTCAAAGGTGTTCCACAAGAGTTAGAGCTTCCAAGTGCACCTAAGCAGTTCATTCAGTATATAGAGGAGGATAACCGTCCTCAGGTTTCAATTGATGTGGATTTTGAGCATGGCATGGGAATATCTGTCGGAAGAATAAGAGAGGACAGTGTGTATGATTGGAAGTTTGTAGGACTTTCTCATAATACAGTACGCGGTGCTGCAGGCGGCGCAGTGCTTTGTGCTGAACTTCTTACAAAGCAGGGATATATTACCAAAAAGTAAGTGACGTGTAATTAATTGAGTCTTTATAAACAATGAAACAGTGTGTGATTAAATAATCCGGAATACTATGCAGGTTGGAGATGGTATATATGAGTAAGAATGAGTTGGTAGTTCAGAACACAGGAGTTGTTGCGATTCCCAGAACAGGATTGTCAGTTAAGGGTGAACTTGCTGTGAAAGGCGAGCTTGCAAAGATTGAGGAACTTGCAACAAGAGGTGAGTTGTCTGTGATAGGAGAACTTACAAAAAATAATAGTGGTGAGCGTATAATAATAGTGGAAAGTATCAAGGATGCTGTTGATTATCTAAAAGATACTGAAGGTAATGTTCTTACCACAACCGGAGTTCTCGAAATCTATGAATATACAAAACTGCCTGAATATGAAGACAGAATATATTCCCGTGTCATGGCTAACAGTGAGGTTATTCGTGCATGTGAAGACTTGGGAATTAAAGGGAGACATTTGATTGGAATGTATGGTCCGTTCAGTAAGGGTATGAACTGTGCAATCATAAAAGATTATTCAATAAATTATATTGTTACAAAGGATTATGGAATATCTACAGGATTCATTGAGAAGATGGAGGCAGCTCTTGAAATGAATGTTACTTTGATAGTTGTTGCAAGCAGCTATACAGAGTGTGAGGGAGATGAACATGAGCTTGTCAAGAGGCTGAAATCGGATATGTAAGTTGATTGTAACTTGATGAAAAATTTTAGTTGAAAAAAGGTAATAGTTCATGTATAATGGCGATATGTGAGTCAGATTTACAATAAGGAGGATTATGAAATGGCAACAATTTCAGCAGGCGATTTCAGAAATGGTGTAACTATTGAATTTGAGGGTAATATTTATCAGATTATTGAATTTCAGCATGTTAAACCGGGTAAAGGAGCAGCTTTCGTTCGTACAAAGCTTAAGAATATCGTGAACGGCGGTGTAGTTGAGAAGACTTTCCGTCCTACTGAGAAGTGCGAGACAGCTCATATTGACAGAAAGAATATGCAGTATCTTTATAAAGATGGAGATCTTTATTACTTTATGGATAACGAGACTTATGATCAGATTGCACTTGGTTCTGATGTGGTTGGAGATTCACTTAAGTTCGTTAAGGAGAATGAGAATGTCAAGGTTGTTTCTCATTCAGGCAATGTATTTGCAATCGAGCCTGAGATAACAGTTATATTAGAGGTTACAGAGTGTGAGCCGGGTGTTAAGGGTAATACTGCTACAGGTGCAACAAAGCCATGTACAGTTGAGACAGGAGCAACACTTAATGTTCCTTTATTCGTTAATCAGGGAGATAAGATTTCAATCGATACAAGAACAGGAGAGTATCTCTCAAGAGCATAATAATTATTATAATTTAATAATGCAGACTAAAAGACCACAGGTTTATCCTGTGGTCTTTTTTATGTGCGCCTTGTGGCGCACGTTTCTTATCTTCTTTTCCCGATTGTTCCATATATAGGAATAAATAGCTTGTTCTCACATATATTTAATTATAAGAATTAATGTAAAGAGGTATAAAAATAATTATTAAGATGGAGGGATTATGGAAAAAAAGCAGGAAATTCTAAAGATTCTGTCAGCAAAACTAAGAGATATAGTAAGCAGACTCTCAATAGATTTTGATGAACTATATGAGATACGTTTACGGGTAAATGAACCGTTTATAATACTTTTAAGCGGTAGGGAATATTTTGTATCGGAAAGAGGAAGCCTGGAAGGAAAAGCAGAAGAAGGATATATTGTTAAAGCCAGAGATATCAGAGAAACTTTAGAATACATAAGTAGCTTTTCTTTGTATGCTTATGAGGATGAGATAAGGCAGGGATTTATTACGGTTCAGGGAGGTCATCGGATAGGACTTGCCGGTAAGGTGGTAGTTGAGCAGGGGAACATTAAGAATGTTAAGCACATATCATTTATAAATATCAGAATGTCTCATGAGAAAAAAGGATGTGGAAAGAAACTGCTGCCATATATATTCGATGAGGGGAATATATGTCACACGCTTATTATATCGCCTCCGGGCTGTGGTAAGACAACCCTCTTAAGAGATGTGGTGCGGCTTATTTCTGATGGAAATGAAGAATACAGGGGAATGAATGTGGGTGTAGTGGATGAACGTTCCGAAATAGGGGCGTCTTATATGGGTATTCCCCAGAATGATGTAGGAATCAGGACAGATGTGTTAGACTGCTGCCCTAAGGCGGAGGGAATGCTTATGCTGATAAGAAGTATGTCGCCGGAGGTGATTGCAGTTGATGAAATAGGTAAAAGAGAAGATATAGATGCACTTGCTTATGTCATGAATTGCGGTTGCCGGATGATAGCAACAGTACATGGCCATTCTATTGAAGATATCAGGAATAAGCCGGTGTTGAGAAAGCTTGTGGAGGAGAAGCTGTTTAAGAGATTTGTCGTGCTTGACTCAGGCAATATTCCCGGGAAAATTGACAAGATATTTGATGAAAGAGGTACTGTGATGTTTTCGGGCATAACTGAGTGATATTTATCTCGTAGGAGAAGACTATCGATTCTATAAGTGGTCAGTACGAAAAAATATGTCTCAATGGGAGTCCAATGTATAAAGATAAGGAGGGAATCATGATGGGGCTTACTTTAAAACTTGCGGGAATGGTCTTTGTAGTGGGTTCATCCTTATGTTACGCAAGAGAATGTTCCAATGCTTTGGAATTAAGAATGATACAGCTAAGACAGCTATATAGTATTCTTATTCAGTTAAAGAGTGAGCTTAAGTATATGAACTCAACACTGCCGGAGTGTTTTCACAATTTATCGTGTCATATAGAGGAGCCTTTTGCAAAATGGATGAATCAATTGGCATTGTCTATGGAGAATGAAAGAAATAAAAGCTTTGATGTGATATGGTCGGAGAAACTTGGATGCCTTTATGAAGATTCGGTGCTTGAAGATAAAGATATAGAGCTGTTGAAAGAACTTAAGGACAAGCTTGGAACGGCAGATGCGGATGCAGGTATTAAAGCAATAGATTATGTTCTTGTGAGGCTTGAGGAGAACAGAGATTTTTTGAAAAATGAAATACGTGGGAAACAAAAGGTAACATTGTCAATAAGTCTTTTTGCCGGGTTTATGGTTGTCATACTTCTGATGTGATAATAGTCACGTATATTATGAAGAGGTTCGGACGTACTTTTATACATTGGTTTTATGAATAATAAATGTGAAGGTTTACATAAAAAATTGAGTAATAGGAGCATTACTGATGTCGGTGGAAATGATAATAAAGATAGCGGCACTTGGAATAATAGTTGCACTGCTTAATCAGATTCTTAAGGGTGCAGGGCGGGATGATCAGGCATTTTTTGTGACGATGGCAGGAATAATAGTTGTTCTTACATGGATAATTCCATACCTGGTAGAATTGTTCGAGGTGGTGCAGAGCCTGTTTGGCTTGTAGACGGGAAATTGATTGAGAATGAAAGGATGTAGTGACAGATGAGCTTTGTAAAGATAATATGTGTAGTTTTTGCAGGTGTAATATTTGCCATGAAATTGAAGGGACTTAACAGTTCAATGGGTATGTATCTGTCACTTGCACTTTCGATGTTTGTTTTTTTCTACATAATTGACAGAATGTCTTATGTGGTTGATTTTTTCGGAAAGGTAATAGACGGTATCGGTATAGAGGAAGGATATATTGAAATTCTGATAAAAATCGTCGGAATTTCATATCTGTGTGAGTTTACGGCTAATATATGCAGGGA
>CAJOLO010000054.1 GCA_905235345.1 uncultured Lachnospiraceae bacterium | reverse complement strand
TGTGCAACACGAATTTAGTACCGCTGCGTGCGACAAGCAGCGAAAGCGTGCCTGTGATGGAACTGTATAATATGTACAATTCTGAAGATATAAACAAGATTGTCGCAATCACCTGATGATTGAAAGCATGTGAAAGGAGGTGATGTGTATGCATGTGCTGAAAAGGTCATGGAAGGATTTTCTTCAAGACGAATCCGGTATGGGAGTTGTCGAAATTATCCTGATCATTGTGGTGCTTATTGCCATGGTTATCATATTCAAAGAACAGATAACTACATTGGTCAATAATATATGGAAATCCATTAATCAAAGTGCCAAGAAAATTTACTGATTAAAAATGCCTGAAAAAAGCCATCCGGCATGATTCGGGCAGAAATTTAAGTAACTGTTGACTGAAAATCAATGATTTATCCGAAGAACCATTGGCTGATAATGCAATGGTATATGCAAAACTTGAAATGTGGAGGTGCACTGTGAAGAATAAAGGACAGATAACTGTATTGTTTTCGTTGATGATAAGTATATTGTTGATTTTCACCTTGTCTGCGCTCGAGGTGGGAAGAATATATTGTGGAAAGATGAAGATAAGAGCCGTAATTCATAGTGCGCGCTCCGGTATTATGGCAGATTATAACAGGGAATTGTTCGAGAGATATCATCTGTTGTTTATGGATCCGACATACGGAACGGGAAGCAATGCGATGTTGGAGGAAAAATACAGAGATTATCTGGAGGCATCATTGAATGGTGAAGACGGGAATGGAGGTTTGTACAGTTTTTCCGTGGATGAGGTTGCCCTTTCGGATTGCATGAAGATTACCGATGATCACATGCGTTTATTAAAAAAACAGATAGCGGATTATGAGAAGGAGGCAGGTGTGGTCAATAAGCTTGCAGATATCGGAAACAGTATGACGGACTCTTCAAGGAAGATTGCCGAGGCAGGGGAAAAGACAGAGAGAAATGCTACGGTGATTCCTGAGAGTACGGGTGTTGACGAAACTCAACAGGCAGGCGGCGGAGAGGAAGGCACCGTTGCCGGAACTCAACAGGCAGGTGGTGGCGTAGAAGGTTCCGCCGGCAGTTCGGGATCGGCACAGGAAGGTGCAGAATCGACAGATACAGATAAAGAAGAGACGGTAGAGGATCCGAGAGAGAAATTAAAGAACATGTTGTCATTAGGTTTATTGTCTTTAGTGCTTCCTGAAGGAACAGAGGTTTCCGGGGAAAAACAGGATTTTTCCGGTTCTCCGTCAAAAGATTATTCTGCTTCAAAAGATGAAGATAAGGATACAGACTTTCAGGATGTCTCAAAGCTTGTAAAGATATTGGGTGATTCGGCAAAGGAGGATAAGGACACGATAAGCTCAATAAGTGAAAAGGCATTCTTCTGTTCATATGTGACGGATCATTTTTCATATCAGGGAGTTTACAGGGACAGTGTCATGCGGTGTGAGATTGAGTATATCTTAAAGGGAAAGGATAATGATCGTGATAATCTTGAGGCAGTGCTGTCAGATATTATATGGATGCGTATGCCGGTCAATTATGTGTATCTTTTACAGGATGAGGAAAAGCAATGTGAGGCATTAACGCTTGCGACAGCTATCTGTAGTGCAACGGGAACATTGCCGCTGGTGGAGATAGTAAAATACCTTCTTCTTGGATGTTGGTCATATGCTGAATCAATATATGATGTTAGATTACTCATGCAGGGTGAAAAGCTTCCGTATGTGAAAACGGCTGCTGATTGGAATACCGATTTGAAGACACTTGCAAAGCAAGGAGAGAGTAACAATGTTTCTGTAGGCATGAGTTATTCAAGTTATCTGGGATTAATGCTGGTTAGGAAAGAAAGCAAAGATATAACTTATGCACGAATGCTGGATCTTATTGAAAAGAATCTAAGGGTGAAGGATGAAAATTTGTCTGTGGTCAATTTATCAGGGGCGTTTTCAGTTCAGGGCAGGATAAGCATTGTTCCGTTGTTGATGAAAGATAGAAAATCATCGGCATATGAACACTATTTTCAGGATGATTTTGCATATTGATTGCGGGAACGTATGAGTCGTTCTTAAACATGCCGTGCCTTAAAAGCTCTTACAGGAAGTTATTTATAAACCCATATAATAAATTTTTATACAGTCGTTGCCGGACTTCATTCTCCAAGTAGGACAAGAAAGATACTTTTTGTAAGAGTTTTTAAGGCATGGCACAAAGAGGTGATAAGTAAGAATGTTAATTAGTGATGATATATATATACGGTATCGACATGAGAATGGAAATCGCAGTACGTGCAAGACTAACAGAGGTTCTGCTGTGGTAGAGGCTTGTGTGGTAATACCATTGTTTCTGTTTATGATGCTGTTTGTGATGTATGTTTACAGGATGCTCTTTGCGGATGCACACATACATCAATGTCTGGCGGAGGCGACAGTATATTGTGCACAGCGGTGTTATCTGGAAGATCGGCTGATGTCCTCTCCGGAAGAGAACGGCTCAGAAGTGAAAGAGTATGCTGACATCAACAGTCTGGTTAATACAGGAATCATTTATGCACAATTTCGTAAGTACATTGGCGACGATGAATATGTTGAACAGGTTGTGGCAGGTGGGAAAAACGGTATTATTATTACCGTCGATAAGGATAAAGATAATAACAAGATATTCATTGCAAAGGCTGTTTATTATACAGAGCTTAAGATTCCTATACTGGGCAGCTTCAGAATGTTAAGGAGTAATGAAGTTAAGGAAAAGGCTTTTCTCGGATATAGTGCGGAGGAAGCAGGAGATGATTCGGATATCTATGTGTATATTACGCCCAATGAATCCGTGTATCATTTAAGCAGGACATGTACGCATCTCGCAATAAGTGTCAGAACAACAAACGGGCATGGTAATTATGAGCCATGCAGTTTTTGCGGCAAGGATAAGGGCTCCAAGGTGTATGTAACGGATAGTGGCAATGCATATCATTATAATATCAATTGTCTGGGACTAAAAAGAACGGTAACACGGGTAAAAAAGTCAGAGGTGGCCGGGCTTAAGGTCTGTAGCAGATGCGGGAAATAGGAATAATAAGGAGTTTCGCAATTACCTACATAAGGTATTTAAGAGGTGGACGAGGATGTATATTAGAGATAACGACAATAATCCATACAAAGATAATAAAAAAGTGACAATGAAAAATAAGGGAAGTGCCGTGATAGAAATAACATTGATGATACCTGTTATTTTGGGCTGCATATATTTTTATATAATGAGTATGCTCTATCTGGTGGAGCACGGAAGAGTGGTGGATAAATTATCGGAAGAGCTTTATGACAGTATATCTTTTGGATATGATTCCGGGGCAGCGGATGACAGTGTGTCTGATAATGATACGATAGGTATAATCAATAAAGGTGTGGCGGAATATGAGGAGGATTATGAGAATTACACGATTTCAGTTCGGTTAAAGGTGGATGACAGTAATCCCGTAAAGAGTTTAAGGAGGTGGCAGTTAATTGCAGACACAATTCGTTAGAGAGGGAATGAATCATTATTTTGTGATTGATAAAGTTAAATACAGAGGTGGTGATTATGAGGAGAATCTGTTCAGGAATCAGAATATTCCGTTCTTCATGCCATGTGAGATACGTCAGATAAACGGACAGGCTTCAGTATATTACAGACTGACATTTCGTACAAGTCTGGAACAGGCACTGGGTAATATAAGCTTTACACCTGAAAAGCTTAACAATATTATGAGAAGTATTGTAGGTGCATTGGAGGTGTGCGAGGATTATCTGCTTTTACCTGATAATATTATGTGGGATACGGACAAGGTATTTATTGATATTAATACAGGAATGCTTAAGTTTGTATATTATCGGACAAAACAGGATGAACATCATTCGCTTAGAGAATTTGTTATGGAGATATTACAGCAGCTGGATGGCAGAAATGAGAAGGGGGCAGTAAGACTTCTGCAATTTTATAATATATTGACGGAACCTGAATGCAGTATTGATAAATTAAAAAAATTCGTTGATAACAGACCGGATGAGAAGCCGGATGATTTATACGAAAAAGAATATTATGAAGAGTATAATGATAAATCCGGTGACGGATATCATGATATAAATTCATGGGATATGGAAAATGTCAATATTGAACAAAGTAATGAGATGGAAAGAAACGGAGATAAACACATAAGAAAAGATACGATTGCCATAAAAGTAATTAAGGGTATGATGGCAGCCGTGTCGATTATTGATATCGCTTTGTTGGCAGGGCTTATATTTAATATTCTTACATACGAAAAGACAGGTTTTTTGTTTATCGGAATGGCAGTACTTATTATATTTGTAATTGCCTATATGCATTTTGAACCGGAGGAAACACCGGATGAGATAATGGAACAGTATAAGAAGGATAATGATATTAAAAGATACGGCGAAAAGATATCAGAAGATAAGCAGCCGGAGAATACGGACACAATGGACTCTTATGGTTTTGGGCAGGGGTCAGACAGGTCTGATTTATATATGCATAGGACAGAATACAGGGATGAAGCAAATGCACCGGATATCAATGGTGAGACGGTATTACTTGTTGATACCGATAAAGAAAAGCTGCAATTGGTAAAAGAGGACAGTCCGGGCAGACTGTGTCTTGAACCGATGGAAAAGGGTAAATATGAGAGTGTTCACATAGGTAAAAATAGTGTTGTTATCGGGAGCATGACCGGAAGCTGTAATTATTTACTGTCGGCAAGGGGTGTGAGCCGTCTTCATGCAAAGGTTGTATATAAAGATGACGGAATGTATATTCTTGATATGAATTCTACGAACGGGACATATTTAAACGGAGAATTAATACAGGCGGGAAAAGAGTATAAGTTAGAGGAGGGGGATATGATATCCATTGCTGCAGTGCAGTTTTATGCTGTGAAAGAGGAATCGGATAAAGAAAATGTATATAAATATCCTGCCTGAATACGATAGTTGACAAAGATTGCGGAACCTTTAAGGACATTGATGAAGAAATTTTTAAATCTTCCGATTTCTGTTGTAAAAGTCAGTGTTTTCAGCTATACTATTAGAAGGTTTTGATTATTGGTTTCGGAGGTGAGCACCACGAAGATTAATATTTACTATGGAGGAAGAGGACTTTTAGAGGATCCTACTATCTATGTAATAAACAAGATGACAGAGGTACTTAACGAGCTTCGTGTTGAGGTTACCCGTTATAATATATTTGAAGATAAGAATGCAATAGCGACCTTGCCGTCTACCCTTAAAGGCGTTGACGGTGTTATTCTTGCCACGACTGTTGAGTGGTTTGGAATAGGTGGATATATGCAGCAGTTTTTGGATATGTGCTGGCTTTATGCTGACAAGCAGGAGCTTTCACATATGTATATGCTTCCTGTGGTAATGGCCACCACCTACGGAGAGAGGGATGCGGAACTTAATTTATTAAAGGCTTGGGAGACTCTGGGCGGTATTCCCATAACAGGATTGGCTGCTTATGTTGAGAACCTTGATGATTTTGAAAAGAATGAGATATACGGCAATATAATCGAGAAAAAAGCAGAGACACTTTATCGGACAATTCATCAGAAAACAGAAAGTCTTCCGACAAGTACTGCTGCGGTAAAGACTAATATATTAAAGACCAAGACGATTGATCTGACTCCGCAGGAAAGTGAGCAGCTTTCGAGATTTGTAAGTGATGAGACTTATGTCAAACAGCAGAAGGAGGACATAGAGGAATTATCCGCTATGTTTAAGCAGATGCTGTGGACGGGCGGTGAGGAAGGTGAGAGACCGAACGGAGACGATACCGGAGAACATGCCCCGGATACGCATAGCAGCGGAATCAATGCAGATGGATCCGAAGACAACAGTAAGGTCTTAGGAGGAGACAGATATATTAATGCATTTATCAATTCGTTTCATCCGGAAACAGATTTCTCGGCATCTTATGCAATTATTATTACAGATGAGAACAGTATATTGCATATAGAGGTAATATCAGATAAGATTAAGGCTTTTTATGCTGCAACTGATGAGGCAGATGTTACCATGAAGACTACATCCGTGGCATTGGATGATATAATAAAGGGTAAGGGAACCTTCCAGCGCGGATTCATGGCAGGGGATATTTCGGTAAAAGGAAAGATTAAGACTTTGCGTATGTTGGACGTGATTTTTCCATTTCAGGATGAATTAAATCGGGTCTGACTAATTAATAGAGAAATGAACAGGCGGGATATGAATTATGTCATATACAGCATTATATAGAAAATGGAGACCTGACGAATTCGATGAAGTCAAAGGGCAGGAGCACATTATCACAACATTAAAGAATCAGATTACACATGACAGAATAGGACATGCCTATATATTCCGGGGTACAAGAGGTACCGGAAAGACTACGGTGGCAAGAATCTTTGCCAAGGCGGTCAACTGTGAGCATCCGTTAGAGGATGGTAGTCCGTGTAATGAATGTGCAACATGTAAATCGATTTCTGCGGGAAGCTCTATGGATATCAGAGAGATTGATGCCGCATCCAATAACGGTATAGATAATATCAGGGAAATAAGGGACGATGTTCAGTATGGTCCTGCAGAAGGAAAATATAAAGTATATATAATTGACGAGGCACAGCAGATTCAGGGAGCTGCATTTAATGCATTGTTAAAGACTCTGGAGGAGCCACCTTCGTATGTTATTTTTATTCTGGCAACGACGGAGCTTCATAAGATTCCGATTACTATACAGTCCAGATGTCAGAAATATGATTTTAGAAGGATCAGTCTGGAAACTATATATGAGAGATTAGCAGATTTGCTGGAACGGGAGAATATCTTAGCGGAGGAGAAGGCTATACGCTATATTGCGAAGATGGCAGATGGTTCTATGCGTGATGCATTAAGTCTTCTGGATCAGTGTATTTCATTTTATCTGGGACAGACTCTTACATACGAGAATGTTTTAGAGGTATTGGGTGTCGTAGATATTGATGTGTTTAACAGACTTACCCTGTGTGTTGCTGACAATGATACCATGAAAGCGCTGGATATCATAGATGAGGTAGTATGGCATGGAAACGAACTTACCCAGTTTGTGACGGATTATACATGGTATATGAGGAATCTGATGCTGATAAAGGTGTCGGATGGAGTTAACGATCAATTGGATATTTCTGCGGAGAATCTCGAAAGTATGAAAACTGTGGCTGACAGAATAGATATGAATGCTCTGATGCGTAATATCCGCATTTTTTCCGAATTATCAGGGAGCATGAAATACTCAGGAGGGAAACGGGTTGCTTTGGAAATGGCGGTTATTAAGCTTACAACCCCGCAGATGGAAAAAGATGAAGAATCGCTGCTTGAGAGAATCCGGGTTCTTGAAAAGAAGTTGGAGCAGGGAGTCGGTATAAATTCTTCCCGGCTTGATCAGATGATTTCTGAGAAACTCGGAGATATGGGTAGTGCGGTTAAAGAAATCGAGCCGGATATAGACAGAGAAGAGATTCTTAAGAGAGAGCTTACACCGGCACAGTATGAGGACATGGCAGATATTGTCGAGTGTATCAGAAAGATTGAAAGAGATCCGGAGCTTAGCGAGAAGCTGGGCAGAGGAACTGCAAGTATGATAAGTAATGCAAGTATCAATGTGGGTACTGACAAGAGTTCGGTTGTGTTGACATTTGACCGTTCAGCTAAGGGCGATATGGGATACCGGCATTATTCGGATGGAAAGACAATAGAGCTGCTTAAAGAGATTGTGGGAGATATGACAGGAAAGTATTGTGATATAAGCTGCAGACAGCTGGAAGATTTGAAGGAGACGGATATCCATACTATCAATCTCAGCAAGATTAATATGGTCGTGAGGGAAGAAGAATGATTATTTTCTGACCGAGCGTAACTATAATAACAGCATCGTAAAAAGTTATGATGCAGGGCTTAAATAACACCGAAGCAAGGTGGCTGTGCAAGTCTGTAACAACAGCATTGGACAAAGTATCGATGCAAGTCTATAACAATAGTATCGTAATAAATGACGATACTGAACTATAAATAGGAGGATGAAAAATATGGCAAAGCGTGGAGGTTTTTCAGGCGGTATGCCCGGAAACATGAATAATCTGATGAAGCAGGCACAGAGAATGCAGAAGCAGATGGAGGAGCAGGCAAAGGCATTGGAGGAGAAGACTTATGAGGCATCTGCCGGCGGCGGGGCTGTCAAGGTCGTTATCTCGGGAAAGAAAGAAATTACAGAGGTGCACATTGATCCGGAGATAGTTGATCCGGATGATGTAGAGACATTAGAGGAGGCAATCGCAGCTGCAGTTAATGAAGCTATGCGCATGCAGGATGAGGATCAGAACGAGCAGATGGCTAAGATTACCGGTGGTATGGGTGGAATGGGAGGATTTCCGTTTTAATGGAGTTATACAGTGAGCAGGTTAATCAGCTGGTAGAACAGTTGGGAAGGTTACCGGGAATCGGTAATAAATCAGCACAGAGACTGGCATATCATATAATCAATATGCCGGAGGATCATGTTAAGGCACTTGCCGGAACAATCCTTTCGGCAAAAGAGAATGTCAGGTATTGTCAGGAGTGCTACACCCTTACAGATAAGGAAATATGTCCTATATGTTCATCAAAGACCAGGGATAAGTCCACGATAATGGTTGTGGAAACACCAAGGGATCTTGCAGCTTATGAAAAAACCGGCAAGTATGACGGGGTATATCATGTTCTGCACGGAGCGATTTCACCAAAGCTTGGAATCGGTCAGGATGACATTAAACTCAAGGAACTTATAGTAAGACTTCGGGGAGATGTAAAGGAGCTTATTATTGCCACCAACTCCGGTGTGGAGGGTGAAATCACGGCAATGTATATAAGCAAGCTGGTCAAACCGACAGGTATCAAAGTTACGAGAATTGCATCCGGTATTCCGGTAGGAGGTGATCTTGAATACATTGATGAGGTAACACTTATGCGGGCTTTAGAGGGCAG
>CAJOLO010000053.1 GCA_905235345.1 uncultured Lachnospiraceae bacterium | reverse complement strand
GCAAAACTGGTAACAGAGTGTGAAGAAAAGAATTATGAAGCAATCCCTCTTGCAGATAAAAAAGAATATTATCCAATGTCATCCACTCAGAAACGATCCTATCTGCTGACCCAGCTTGATAAGGAAAATGTTGCCTATAACATGCCGGTAGCTATAAAACTTACGGGAGAAGTGCGTCCGGATGGCATAAAGGAGGCCATGGAGAAGATGATCAGACGCCATGAAATCTTAAGGACTGCATTTATAGAGACAGAGGGTGAACTGGCTCAGAAGATAGAAGACGAGGTGGAAGCTGATTTTGTATATGAGGAGACAAGTGATAAGGCAGATACGGAGTTATTAAGCGAGTTTATAAGGCCATTTGATTTAAGCAAAGCGTCACAGCTTCGCATTAAACTGGTAAAGAAGACAGATTATACCTTGCTGCTCTTTGACATGCATCATATCATCTCGGATGGTTTCAGCATGAACTTATTTCAGGATGAATTGATGCGAATCTATAACGGTGAAGAACTACAGCCGCTGACCCACCAGTATAAGGATTACAGTGAATGGATGCTTGGAAGAGATATCAGCAGCCAAAAGAAATATTGGACAGATCAGTTTGAGGACGTGCCTGTACTAGATATGCCGTTGGATTATGCTCGACCAAAGGAGCAAAGTTTTGAAGGTAAGATAATCGATCAGATGGTAAGCAGAGAGTTAAAGGAAAAAATCAAGAAGTTATCCGCAAAGACCGGAACAACTGACTATATGATTTTCCTATCAGCAGCGATGATATTGCTGAATAAGTACAGCAGGCAGGAAGATATCGTGATTGGAAGTCCGGTCAGTGCCAGAACACACAAGGATACAGAAGGAATGCTTGGAATGTTTGTAAATACACTGGCAATGAGAGGAAAAGTGAAGGGAGACCAGAGATACGAAGAATTCCTGAAAGAAATAAAGGAGGTCTGCTTAAAAGCATATGAGAACCAGGAGTATCCATTTGAAGAGTTAGTAGAAGCTTTGGATGTTACAAGAGATTTCTCAAGAAATCCATTATTTGATGTAATGCTTGTATTACAGAATAATGAGCAGAGTGAGACCCGCTTTGCAAATGTGGATATAGATGGAATCGAACTGATTAGCACAATATCGAAGTTTGACCTGACATTTAATATCGAAGAGTCAGAAGAGGGTTATGTAATCAGGTTAGAATACTGTACAAAGTTATTTAAGGATTTCACTGCAAAGCGTATGTTGGAGCATTACGTTCAACTTCTTGAAAACGTAACAGAGGATGCAGATAAGCGGATTAAAGAGATAGAGATCACTACAGAGGAAGAAAAAGAACTAATTATAGGTGAGTTTAATAATACCGAAGCAGAATATCCAAGAGATAAAACTGTGGCAGAACTTTTTGAGGAGCAGGTGGAAAAGACCCCTGATAATGTGGCAGTAGTATATGAGGAGGAACAGTTAACCTACAGAGAACTGAATGAAAAGGCGAATCAGGTAGCACACAGGTTAAGAGCACTAGGAGTAGGAGCGGATGATTTTGTGGCACTCCTTACTGAGAGAAGCCTTGAAATGATTATCGGAATCTATGGAATCATAAAGGCAGGAGGAGCCTATGTACCGATTGATCCGACCTATCCGGTGGAACGAATCAAGTATATGTTGGAAGACTGTAGGCCTAAGGCGGTCCTAACATATAAGGCAGAGGTATATACAGAGGTAGCAGAAGGAATAAATGAAGAGCAAGCAGTAATCAATCTGGCAGATAGCGAGGTTTATTTAGGTGCGTGTGAAAATCCTGCACATGTAAATAAGCCGGAAGATTTGGTTTACTGTATCTATACATCCGGAACAACAGGCAACCCTAAGGGGGTTATGATAGAAAACAGAGGGGTTATTAATTTATGCCATAATTTCATGAACTTAAATGATAAGAAAGATGTAAATAATGTTTCCCTTGTGGCTTCATATGTGTTTGATGCATCGGTTAAAATCATTTTCCCAGCTTTAATATGCGGAAGAACACTTTATATAATTCCTGATGAATATAAAATGGATGCGGAAAAAATGTTATCGTATTATCAACAAAAGCAAATTCAGGTATCAGATTGTACGCCATCACATTTAAAAATTATGCTTACGAATACTAAAAGATATGATTATTGCATAAAATATTTATATGTTGGAGGAGAAGAGTTAAGTAATTCCATTGTTAAGAATATTTTTGAAAAAGGATATTGTGATAACATTATCAATGTATATGGACCAACAGAATGTACTGTTGATGCAACTTGTTATGAGGTTAATAGTGAAACGGAAGCTATTTACATTGGAAAACCTATAGCTAATATAAAAGTTTATATTATGTATGGAGATAAACTATGCGGAATAGGAGTACCTGGCGAACTTTGTATAGCAGGAGACGGTCTGGCAAGAGGATATCTGAAGAGACCTGAACTTACGTCAGAGAAGTTTGTGAAGAATCCGTTTGGAGAAGGACTCATGTATCGAAGCGGAGATTTAGCCAGATGGTTACCGGATGGAAACATTGAGTATCTTGGACGAATGGATGAACAGGTTAAGATAAGAGGTTTCAGAATCGAGCTTGAGGAAATCGAAACACGTCTTAGAGAAGTGAAAGGAATCAGAGAGTGTGCAGTTATCGCAAACGAAAACAGTTCAAAGGAAAAGGCAATCCATGCATACTTTGTAAGTGAAAAGGAATTAGATATTTCGTTTATAAGGGAAGAACTAGGGAAAAGTATGCCATCCTATATGGTACCAGCGTATATGATGCAGATAGAATGCATACCAGTGACAAAGAATGGTAAGTTAGATAAGCGTGCATTGCCAGAGATAGAAGGAAGGATAACAAAAGAATATGTAGCACCACATACAAAAGAAGAGAGGATTATCTGTAACATATTCAGGGAGATATTGAATGTTGAAAATGTAGGAATAACGGACAACTTTTTTGAACTAGGTGGACATTCTCTAAGAGCGATGTGGCTTGTAAACAGAATTGAAGCTGAAACCTGTACAAGAATAATGCTTAGAGAAGTATTCAGTCACCCGACACCTGAACAGCTTGCTATGCTTGTGGGAGGAGAAAACAAAGAGTATGTACCTATTCTGAAAGCAGAGGAAAAGGAATACTATCCGATGTCGTCAGCACAGAAGAGAATATATCTGATACAGCAGATGCAACCTGAGACGGTTACATACAATATGCCAGTGGCAATCAGGCTGACAGGCGAAGTGAATGTTAACGGAATAAAGGAAGCGTTAAAGAAAATGACAGAGCGTCACGAGATATTAAGAACGCAGTTCTTAATGGAAAAAGGAGAGCCTGTACAGAAGATACTGGAACATATCGAAGTTGAATTTGAATATGTAACAAGTGAAAAAGCAGATGAAAAACTTATAGCAGAATATGTGAAGCCGTTTGATTTGAGTAGCGGAAAACTTGTTAGAGTCAAACTTGTAAATAAGGGAAAATACTACCTCTTTTTGTTGGATATGCACCATATAATCAGCGACGGAATGAGTGTCAATACATTTGCAGAAGAACTAATGAGGATATATAACGGAGAAAATCTAGAGCCATTAACACATCAGTTTAAGGATTACAGTGAATGGATGAGTGCAAGAGACCTCAGCAGACAGGCAGAGTACTGGAAGGGGCAGTTTGAAGATGAGATACCAGTGCTTGATATGCCGACAGATTTCCCAAGACCGCAGGAACAGAGCTATGCAGGAACAATGATAGAATATGTTCTTGAAGATGAACAAAGCCAGAAAATAAAGGAGCTTGCAAAGAAGAGCGGAGCGACCGAGTACATGTTATTTCTTGCAACAGCAATGGTGACTTTGAGCAAGTACAGTAGACAGGAAGATATTGTAATAGGTTCACCAATAAGTGGACGAACTCATAAAGATACTGAAGGAATGCTTGGAATGTTTGTAAATACACTGGCAATGAGAGGCAAGCCAAAGAAGGACAAGAAATTCATTGAATTCCTGAGTGAGATAAAAGAGATTTGCCTGAAAGCATATGAAAATCAGGAGTATCCATTTGAGGAGCTTGTTGAAGCCGTGAATGTGCAGAGAGATATGTCAAGAAGTCCGCTGTTTGACGTAATGCTTGTATTGCAGAACAACGATAAAATAGATCTGAAGCTTGGAGACAGTGAAGCAGAAGGTGTAGGCTTACATAGCACGATAGCAAAGTTTGATCTTACATTTTATATATATGAGCTCGACGGAAAATATGGAATAAATCTTGAATACTGTACAGAATTGTATAAGAAAGAAACCGCAGAAAGACTGGTAAGACATTTTGTTGAAATACTCAAATCTGTAGTATTAGATGCAGATAAGAAACTTGGCAATATAGAAATGATAACAGATGAGGAAAGAAGTCTTATCGTGAATGATTTTAATGCAACAGAAACCGAATATCAAAGAAATAAGACAGTAGTGGAACTTTTTGAGGAACAGGTAAATAAGACACCAGACAATATAGCACTTGTATTTGAAAACCAGAAATTGACATATGCAGAACTGAATGCAAGAGCAAACAGTCTTGCACATAAGTTAAGAGAACTTGGAGTTAAGCCTAATGATTTTGTAGCAATCATTGCTGACAGAAGCATAGAGATGATCTGTGGAATTTATGGAATCATCAAGGCTGGCGGAGCGTATGTGCCGATGGATCCGACATATCCTGAGGATAGAATACGCTTTATGCTTGCAGACTGCAAACCTAAGGCAATACTCAAATATACAACAGAGAGCATGATGATAGATGCGGGAATACCGGTTATAGATATCGGAAATAAAGAGGTTTGGGAAGGTACACCGGATGATATGGAGATTGTGAACAAACCTAAAGATCTTATCTATTGTATTTATACATCCGGAACAACAGGAAAACCGAAAGGTGTACCGAATAAACATCGTGGAATTGTTAATCTGATAATTTGGCTGCAGAGTAAATATCCGCTTAATGAAACAGATGTTATTCTTCAAAAAACAACATATGTTTTTGATGTATCAGCAAGTGAAATATTCTGGTGGTTTAAGGCAGGAGCCCGACTAGCAATATTGAAGCCGAATGCAGAAAAGGAACCAGAAGAAATAGCAGAAGAAATTGAAAGATACGGAGTAACAGTAGTAGATTTTGTTCCATCGATGTTGTCATTATTTATGGTAATGCCGAGAAAATATCTGGAGAAGATAAGAGGACTAAAATATGTACTAGCAGCAGGAGAAGCGCTGAATTCAAAACTTGTAAAGGAATTCTATACAGCAATGAAGGAATGTGAAAGCAATGTGTTGCTGACAAATATATACGGTCCAACAGAGGCAAGTGTATACTCAACGTATTATAATCTTGCACCTGATTTTGATAGTGAAACAGTACCGATAGGAAAACCTATTGCAAATGCTAAGGCATATATAGTAAACGATGGAACATTGTGCGGAATAGGAGTTCCAGGCGAACTTTGTATAGCAGGAGACGGACTTGCTGGAGGATATCTGAACAGTTCCGAGCTTACAGCAGAAAAATTTGTGAAGAATCTGTTTGGAGAAGGAAGAATGTACAGATCAGGAGATCTTGTAAGATGGATGCCTGATGGAAATATCGAGTATTTTGGACGAATCGACGAACAGGTAAAAATTAGAGGTTTCCGAATTGAACTTGGAGAGATAGAGAGCCGTATCAGAGAAATCGAAGGAATAAAAGACTGTGCAGTAATAGCAAGAATTGACAGCGCAGGAGATAAGGCGATTTATGCGTACTATACAAGTGAAAAACAAAAGAACGTATCTGAAATAAGGGATGGGCTCAGCGTAAGTCTGCCTGAATATATGATACCATCATATATGATGCAGATAGAAACAATCCCTGTAACAAGAAACGGTAAGCGCGATAAGAGAGCACTTCCTGAAATCGGAGCAAGAGCAGTAAAGGAATATATTGCACCAAGAAATAAGATTGAAGAAAAGATTTGTAATATTTTCAGTGAGAACCTCAATATTGAACAGGTAGGCGTGAAGGATAGTTTCTTTGAACTTGGAGGGGATTCAATAAAGGCAATTAAGCTCTTGTACGGATTAAATAATTATTTTAATACTAAATTAAATCTTCAGGATATTTATATTAATCCAACAGTAAGCAAAATTGCTGAATATATTTCTGCTCAAGAAATCATATCGGTAAAAGATGAATATTCAGAAGAAAAGACGGTATTTGATATTAACGAAATAAAGTCAAAATACATAGAATCATTCAGTAACTATGATAATGTTGAACTTGACTTGAATTATCAGAATATAAACGTATTTCTTACAGGTGGAACAGGATATTTAGGAATACATATTTTGTATTATCTGCTTGAAAATACTAACTGTAATGTCATTCTTTTGGTTAGAAATCGAAAGAATGATAAAATGAGTATTATCAATGATCTTTGGCATCATTATTTCTTGTCTGATATGTCACAAAATTATAAAGACAGAATCTCGTTTGAATATGGTGACCTAACGCTTGATAGATTTGGTATGTCTGATGAAGCGTATTGTGCTCTTGCAGATAACATTGACATTATTATAAATTCAGCTGCTAATACTAAGCATTTTGGTACAATTTCTTCATTTGATGTTAATGTTTCAGGTGTTAAGAATATTATAGAATTTGCAAAGGCTGGAAAATCAAAAACTATAAATCATATTTCCACACTTTCAGTATCTGATGGATCAATTGCCGGATGTACAGAGATTACATTTTCTGAGGATGATGCAGATTTGAATAATATTACCGATAGTCCATATATTAACAGTAAAAGAGAAGGCGAAAAACTTCTGAATGAAGCTAGGTGTAATGATGTTGATGTAAATATATTCAGAGTTGGAAATTTACAATATAATTCGCAAAATGGTTTATTCCAAATTAACCCTGATAGTAACTATTTTGCAATGATGATTAAAGCAATCTTTAATTTGGGATATTATCCTGATTTTGATTTGGAATTTAGTTATTCACCGATTGATCAGGTTGCCGATGCATGTATAAAGCTTATGTTTTGTTCTTCGCTGAAAAATAAAAACTTCCATCTTGTAAGTCAACATCATTTCAGTATTCCGATGATAGTTAAGCTTATGAATGCAGAAATCGGTCTTACAAAGGTTCCTTTTGAAGAGTTTTTTGAACTTTTGAAGAACTATATCGGAGTAAGTCAGGATATTTTGATGGCATATAATATGATGATTAAATCGGGTAAAGATATTACAAAAGTTTACCTTTTATTTGAAAGAACCGACTATATTCTTGAGAAGTTGGGCTTCGAATGGAAAAAGGTACCTGATGAAATAATTAGAATTTATTTACGTTCATTAATCTGAGTGTATGTCAAAGTTCGGTGATTGATTTGTTGTATTTATTTCAAAGAACTTTTGACATCCTTAAAAAATAAAAAATATAAATGGAGATTGACAAATGAAAAAGATGAATTTTTTGCATAAAACGGGTTATCTATATTTAACGGCAGTAGTATCATCCATCATATATGCATTGTTAAAAGTATGTACTTCATTTCTTCAGCAGTTTGTTATTGATGTGGGAATTCAGGGAGATGCAAATAGACTGAAAATATTATCTTTATTCTGTGTTTGTTATCTTATTGTTTTTCTAATTCTTGGAATTTTTAATGCAAAAATACAAGCTTATTACAAGAAAAAATTGGTTTTGAGCTATAAAAAGAATATGCTGAGTAGTATTATGCATATGAAATACGAAGAGTATGCTAAGAATAACAGTGCTAAATATATATCTTTATTAACAAATGATATTTCGATTATTGAAACAGATTTTGTTGAAGGAAGAGTGACTATCGTTACTGAAATAATAGTTTTTGTCGTTGCCGTATTATCAATGACTGTTTATAATGTGAAGCTACTTCTTATAACTATAGCGTGTTTAATTTTTCCAGGTCTAGTATCACTTTTTAATTCTAAAAAAATGCTTAAGATTACATCAGTTGTATCAAATAAAAATTCTGGATTTGTTAAACTTGTAAAAGATTCATTGCTTGGATATAGTACCATAAAAAGTTTTCGAGCAGAGAATACAATAATTGATAAGATTAATAGTTATGATAAAGAACTGGAAACAGAAAAATCTAAACTTAAGAGTCTTTCACTTAAAATAGTTGTTGTATCTGAATTTTTCAATCTGTTTATTACGCTTATAGTTTTCTTTCTCGGAGTATTTTTTGTAATGAATAATGAAATGACAATGGGGCAACTAATGGCGTTTGTTCAGTTATTAATGTTTGCAAACTATCCTTTGAAAATTCTTCCTCAGCTGATTACAAAATATACAGCGAGTAAGGAAATAATTAGGAAAAATCATATTGAAATTGAAAATAAAGACTTAAAAAATGACAGCGATTGTTATATAGGGGGGGATATTGAGTACAAAAATGTTTCTTTTGGATACGTAAGTTCAGCTAATGTTCTAAATGATATTAATTTTATTTTTGAAAAGGGAAAAATATATGCTATTGTCGGATTAAGTGGAAGTGGAAAAACTACACTTACAAATCTTTTGCAAAATAAATATGATAATTATTTAGGTGATATTTTTATAGGAAATAAAAATATAAGAAATATTGATAATATATATAATTATTTTTCGGTCATTCAGCAAGATTCATTTGTGCTTGATGATACTATTATTAATAATATTACTATGTATAATAATTATAATTCTCTTCAGATAAAAGATGCAATTGTGAAGGCAGGGTTAAATAATCTGATTTCTGCAAATGGAGAAAACTATTTATGTGGTGAAAATGGTTCAGGTCTTTCAGGTGGTGAAAAACAGAGGATATCAATTGCAAGGGCACTTATAAACAATAAAGAGATAATTATTCTTGATGAATCAACATCTCATCTTGATGCAGTTACTACTAATGAGATTGAAAAGACAATTTTACAGCTTAACGGTACTACAAGGTTATATATTACACATTCGCTTAATAGATCTTTTCTAGAACAGTGTGATTGTATAGTTGTATTGAAAAATGGAAAAATTCAGGAATATGGATCTTTTGGCGATCTTATTGATAAAAAAGGATTTTTTTACAGTATATATACTATACAGTAATTATAGTTTTTTGATAATTATAGTGCCAGAGAGGCAAATAGCCCTCTTTAGCATCTTGTAAATTACAGTAAAATGAATTATAATCCCATCTTTGACACTTGAAGAAAAGAATAGAGGCACTAACCTATTGATTTTATTAGGTTTTTGCCTCTTTTTATTTGTTTCAAAATGTTGTAT
>CAJOLO010000052.1 GCA_905235345.1 uncultured Lachnospiraceae bacterium | reverse complement strand
AAGGTAGAATGTTCCCTTTGCAAGTCCTGCCTTTTTCATGATATCTGCTATTGATGTATGTTTAATTCCGTTGTCTATAAACAGAGTAAATGCAGAATTGGCTATTGCATCTCTCTTCTTTCTCTTATTTTCTTCAATCTTACCCAAATCATCATCTCCGATACATAACGTAATAATAGAGGAAACCTCAATTATATATATTATTACATATCCCCATACTTTTCAACAGGACCGTAACACCTTTTTTTATAAGTTGCCCGGTCCTGTCTGCTATTTATAAAATTACAATCATCCGGCAAATACTTTCTGTCAATCAGTCCCCTGCCTTAATCTCTTCAGTCTGGAAGATAAATTTAACCTTTCCATCCATTCCGTCTGCAAGTCCTGAAAAAGTATTATACTGTCCTGCTTCACCGGTAAGCGAATCAAAACGATCCAGTACAGTCTTAACATTTTCATCATACTCGTTTCTAAGCTTATCTGTACCCTTTGTCTTGAACTCACTCATTCCATCCGAAAGTTCAACTGCCCCCTCCGATAATTCTCCAATACCATCACCAACCTTTCCGGTTGCTTTATCAAGCGATGCTGCACCGCTTGACAGATTCTTAGCTCCCTTTGAAAGTTGTACTGCATTACTTGTAAGTGACTTTGTACTTGAGGTTAGCTCACCTATACCACTTGTAAGAAGTGCACCGCTTTTCTCAAGAGTTTCTGCTCCGGTAACCAGAGTGTCATTATTCTCACTAAGTTTATTGATACCTTCATATATACCCGCAAGGCCACCCGTTACTGTTGTAATACCTGCTCCAATATCTGCACTTCCCTTCTTTATTTCATCATTTTTAGCAACAAGCGCCTTCACTCCAGCATCAAGTTCCGCAGTCTTTGATGCAATCGTTTCTGCCCCGTTTACAAGTTCATCTAATCCTGACGAATCCATGGCAGGAACTTCAAACCCACCTAAAGCAGTCTTCAGACTTGCCAGTTTATCCCCCTCATCAGCAACCGCCGGTGCCAATTCCTGAAGTATCTCTCCTAAAGCAGCACGCTGTTCCGGTGTCAATCCATTATCTTCAGCATTAATATAAGCAGAAAGTTTTCCTGTTGCACTCCCAATAGTCCCTGCATCTGCACCTACTGCAGTCAGGGACGCAGACAGTGTATCTTTGAGTCCTGTAAGTTTGGTTGTTGTATCTGTCAACTGTGACACAATCTCTGTCTTTGTCTTCTTAACACCTGCCGAAAGATCTGCTGTTCCGGTCTTAAGCTGTCCTGTTCCATCAGAAATCGTACTTACACTATCCAGATACTGAGTAAGTCCTGCTGAAAATGCACTGTACTTTGCCGGAAAATCCTTGCTTCCTTCATATAACTTATTAACCCCGTCGGTAATCTGTTTCTCCCCTGCCACATAATTCTTAATTCCTGCTGTAAGACTATCGGTTCCCTTGACATAATCCTTTGCTCCGTCCGTAACAGACTTCACGCCATCAGTATATTGGCTGATACCGTTAGAAAGCTTACCGGCTCCTTTGGAAAGATTCGACGCACCACTTTTCAAATCAGAAACTCCCGTTGCATACTCAGAGAAATTATCACTGAGTGTTCCTATCCCCTCTGATAATGAAGATGTTCCCGAAACCAATGTTTCAGATGCATCCTCCAACTCATCTATCGCATTCTCAAGATCATCAAGATCACTGTTCTCATCAAGGTCAACATTGGTAAGTTCATCAGATGTTGCAACAGTGTAAATGGAATTAAGCTCAAAATCCGTAACCTTTGCCTTTATCGTAACAGTATCACTTAAGTTATTATCCAACTTCTCTTTCATATCATCAGCAAGTTTCAGACTGTCAATAAATCCCGGCATTCCGTAAGCCAGAAGAATCTGATTACTTCCCTCTGAAACAATCTTACCTTGGCTCACCTCAACTTCACTGAAGTTATCAACAGGAAGTATAACTGCCGATGCCATAATAAATGGACTCTTAAGCTTAGTTGTCACACCGTTTATCTCGTCCTCATACCCCGTCTCATTAATATACTGTATAGTGATCTCAACGTTACCGGACTTACCCGCAAGCTCATCTGCACTTACACTCTTCCCATCAAGTTTATATGAAAGCTCAATGCCTACCGGTGGCTTATCTGTTGTAGTTCCCTGATAATATATATCAGCGTTATCAGCCTTCCATGTCAGATTACCATTACTTTCTGTAAACTCCTCATCACCTTTAACATTCTTAATATCCTTAAGACTGGACTTATCCTTAATCTCACCGGTTCCCGTAACATTTTTCAACCAGTCTGAAACCGTTACACTCTTGATATCACCTGTCGCCGTCTGATTAATATATACTGTCTCTTCCTTTTCCACATTCTCTGCTGCATAAGTTGTTGTTACCGGTCCTGCTATAAGCCCTGCTGCCATTGATGCCGATAATGTAACTGCAGCCGCCCGTTTCAATGATTTCATAAGAAATTCCTCCTTTTCATGTGTCTGCACACTATTAATATCATATCTCGATACTATTCACAGCGAATAGTAAACATATCTGAATTACACATTCTCTATTACATTCTCCTGCCCTGCTTTCTTTCCCTCATTAACATGACGAAGCCGCCATGTAGTCTTGCAGATTACCGGATCAAATACCCACAGTAATGCCGGAAGTACAGTGACAACCACGATTACACTGATAACCGCTCCACGTGCCAATAATGTACATATCGAACCGATCATATCGATACTTGAGTACAGCGTGATACCGAATGTAGATGCAAAAAAGCAGGATCCACTGATTATAATCGACTTAATCGAAGCTTTATGCGCAATTGATACAGCCTCCTTCTTATCCTTGCCACACACACGTTCCTTCACATATCTTGATGTCATAAGTATGGCATAATCAACTGTTGCCCCAAGCTGAATACTTCCGATTACAATACTGGCTACGAACACCAGTGACGTATGACTGTAATACGGAAATGACATATTCACATATATCGCAAACTCAATAACCGCAACCAGTATGATCGGAAGTGATATAGACCTGAACGTTATCAATATGATTATGAATATTGCAGCAATCGAAAGATAATTAACTCTCTTAAGATCTACATTAGTCGTATCCATAAGATCCTTGGTAAGCGGTGCCTCACCGATTATCATCGACGACTCATCAACTTCCTTTACAATCCTCGAAAGCTCTGCTATCTGTTCATTAACCTCTTCCGAAGCCGTCTTATAATTAGAGCATATGAACATCTGCTCGTAATTATCGCTTGTCATTGCTTCCTTAAACTTCGTAGGCACCATTGACTCAGGAACATCAGCACCAAGTACTGAATTCATTCCGATTACCCACTTAACCCCGTCAACATTCTTCATATCCTTGATTACTTGACGCTTTTCAGTCGAATCAAGACCCGCCGGAAGCAAAGCCATATGCATGACGCTCATATTGAATTCTTCCTCTAACTTCCTGTTGGCAACAGATGAAGGTATATCCTCAGGAAGTCCTCTGTCAAGGTTATAATATATGGATACATGGTTATTACCATATGCTGCCGGAACAAATAAAATTACAAAAAGAGCAATTGCAACCCACCGGCATTTTAATATGCCATTTGAAAGTTTATGAAACTCAGGTATCCACTCTTTATGACTCCATCTCTCTATCTGTTTATCGAATACTAAGATAAGACACGGTAATACTGTCACACACACAATAACTCCAAGAAGAACTCCCTTTGACATTACAATTCCGAGATCCCGCCCCAGAGCAAATGTCATAACGCACAGTGCCATGAATCCGGCAATGGTTGTCAGTGAACTTCCGCACACGGAAACAAATGTATTGGAAATTGCATGTGCCATTGCACGTTCTTTATCATCCGGAAACCTCTCTTTATTCGCCCTGTAACTCTCCAACAGAAAGATGGAATAATCCATAGTCACACCCAACTGAAGAACTGCTGTAAGCGCTGTTGTAATATAACTGGTTTCTCCGAGAAAATAATTGGTTCCAAGATTATAAAGTATGGCAAGACCAATTCCTGAGAGAAATATAATCGGTGTAAAGAACGAATCCATAGTAATTATAAGCACTATAAATGTTGAAATTGCTGCAATCACCACATATACAGGAATCTGTGAAAGTGCTAAATCCTTAACATCCGTAACCAGAGCTGTCATTCCTGATATAAAGCATTGCTCATTGACAAGCTTTCTTATATCGGTCACGGCATTCATGGAATTATCCGCTGATGTTGTATCGTCAAACAATGCTATCATCATTGTGGCATCTCCGTTAAACAATGCCTCCTGATATTTCTCCGGCAGCATCTCTGTGGGAACCGTGATATCCATTATACTGTCGTACCATATCACATTTTCAACATGATCTACATTCATAATCTCTTCCTTAAGTGCACTGACGTCCTTCATTTCCATACCTTCCACTATAATCATGGAAAATCCGCCCATACCAAACTCATCCACCATTATATCCTGACCGGAAACCGTCTCTAAAGAATCCGGAAGGTAACTTAACAGGTCATAGTTGGTTCTTGTCTTAATCATTCCTATTATTGACGGAATGATCAGTAAAATACTTAAAATGATGATTAATGCCTTGTGTCTGGTAATCCATTTACCGACTGCTATCATTTTTCTCGCTCCTTTCAAAATGACTTTCTTTTTTGTAAAACACATTATTACTATCTCATGTTCAAAAAATGAACATCGGTCATTTTTTATTTCAAAAAGAATATACTACAAAAATGACCAATGGTCAATAGTTATTTTAATTTTATTCTCCTCTTTCACATTTTTTTCACAAATAGTACAGGGATACTATCATCTATTGAAAAATAAAATCAAATAGATTTACATTACAAAAAAGTCGCCGGAGGCAGGTATTACTGCCTCCGGCGACTTTTTGTACAAATAATTAAAGTCTCGCAAAAGCGAGACTTTAACTATATAGAATCATATTAACGATTAAAATACTCCTCAAACTGACGGAAGAAATCTTCCGGATTCATATCCTGATATCCATTGCTATCATCATCAGGATATACCTCATTATAATCCGGATAGTCGCCATTATCTTCTGCATCATCATTACTGTCATCATCATTATCATTCTTATTTGATTTTGATTTTTTTGTATCCTTTTCGTTGGACGGCATATCCTTCTTAGCGCCCAGAGTTACTGTAAGGTTAACCTCCTTGTACTCACCTTTTTCATTATTTCTCTGAACCACCATCTCAATCTCTTCTCCGGCTTCCTTATTACTTAGAATACCCTGAAGCTCTTCCATTGTCGAAACATCCCTGCCTGCAAACTGTGTAATAATGTCACCGGCTTTAAGTCCGCATTTATCTGCCGGAGAATCCTCAATAATCTTTACTACATAAACACCCGTAGGCATATTGAAGTTCTGTGCAAATTCATCTGTGCTATCGCTTCCCGATATTCCTAGATAACCCTGCTCACTCTCCTTAATGACCTTCTGATTCATAAGCTCGTTAATAATAGGAATTGCTTTGGAAATAGGAATCGCATAGCCCATTCCCTCAACAGTGCTGTCAACATACTTCATTGTATTGATACCAATAACCTCACCCTTGGAATTAAGAAGTGCACCGCCACTGTTACCAGGATTAATCGCAGCATCTGTCTGAAGAAGCTTCATGGTCTTTCCGTCGGCATCAACCTCTCTGTCCAAAGCACTAATATAACCTACCGTTACAGACTGACCATAACCTAATGCATTACCGATAGCAATTGCACTCTCACCCACTCTTATATCATCTGAAGAGCCAAGTGCCGCTACCTTAATCTTACTTAAGGTATCCTCTTCAATGTCATCAACATCGATTGCAACAACCGCAAGATCCATGGCTGTATCCGCACCCTTAACCGTCGCTGCAACTGCAGTTTCATCACTGAATGATACCGTTATCTCTTTAGCTCCCTCAATAACATGATTATTGGTTGCCACAAGGATCTCATCATCTGTTTGTCCAATGATGATTCCCGAACCTGCACCTTCAACCTCCTGCTCATAAGACTGGAACCATGAACGAACCACCTGAACCGATGTATTGGTTATTGAAACAATTGACGGCATCACTTCCTCTGCCACATCTGCAACCGTATTATCAGTCGTACTCTCCTTCATTCCACTGTCAGCGGTCGTTACCGTTGCTATCTCGGCGGTCGTTCTATTGTTATTGCCTAAGGCTTTATTACCTATGGCATTAACTCCTACCATCACACCACCTGCAATAACACCAAATGCAGCCGCTGAAGCAATAAATCCGACAACTTTTTTGCCTTTACCGCTTCCCTCTTTCTTATTCTTAGTCTTCTTAGCTTTCTTTTTCTTCTTAGGCTCTTCTGTATAGTTTGCGAAATTATCACCCGTATATATACCTTGTCCGTATGCATTACCATTCTGGTACGGATTACCTGACGTATATGAACCTGTCTGGTACGGATTACTTCCCCGGTAATCACCTTGTACCTGCGATGCGGTTGCCGGATTCGGCTGTCCCTGAGGTGCCTGTTGTCCATACGAACTGTTTCCTTGCTGATTGGAAACATATTCTTTCGATACCGGAATCTCAGTCTTATCTAAATGATAAGACGATTGCTGTGGAGTGTTTTCAGTACGCTCAGAGTTCTGCACATTCTCCGTCTCTGTCTGCTTAATACCATCCTGTGTTTCACCAAATCTGCCAGAAGTTTCATTCACCTGCTTATTCTCAGGTGTCAAATCTTCTTCTGCCCTGTTCTCCTGATTCACATTCTCGTTATCCATAATTAGAACCTGCCTTTCATATACGGAATCGATATCCATATGCTATGTTTTATATTATGTTTGTTATATTACAGCCACTTTGTGACGAAAATGTGACAGAAATTTTTCTCTTTTGTGATAAATTATTATAGATTCTAAAAAATACTGATGTTAAAGTCTCATCTTTACACCCTTTGCACCCATCTTTACCAGCTTGACTCTTGAGAACTTAATCTCGTCCTCTTCCACATAAAATGAATCCTGCACCTTTCCTGCCCAGACATTCTCCAGATAATCACCGTCCCGCAGACTGATCAGTTTATTACCGGCAGCACCTTTACCTTTCATCGGAATATCTGCTATATTAACGCGAATATAATATCCATCGTGCGATCTTGCAACCAGATCCGTCTGTTCTTCCGTTACATCGGATATAAAAACCGTATACTTGCTGCATGCGGAAATACATTTATTCTTGGTATCAAAGGCTGTCACCGCAACCTGTTTTGCCTTTCCTGTCTTGTCCACAAAAAGAATCGCATCTGATAAATTCTGCTCCGGACATCCCATATATAGAAGATTCGCCTCTCTCTCCATATTACAGAAATCAAAAATCTGAATTCCCTTATCCGCCAATCGCCCGATCACACCGCCTCCGAAATCTTTTCTCTTCGAAGAGGTATTCCTCTTTGCCTGATTCTTAATGATATCCTGTATCTTAACAGTATACATATTGCCATCATCCGAAAATATCCTGATTCGATCCGTACTCTGACATTTAACAGAAAACCGGTAATCTTTTTCAATCTGAACAATATTCTTATCATAGACACTGCCATCAATAACTTTTATGTAATAGAAGCGATCCAATAACACACCAACCTCCATTGCTGTTTCTTGTTGCTTTCTGATTACCACTTCTCCGCAATCACAGATTACTGAATGTCTTTCGACTGCATACTTTTTCTTGATATCCTCCAGGTCTTCTATCATTTTCTTTTTCATGGCTGAAGAACTTTCCAACAACTTGGAATATCGCTTAACTAACTTATCCGCTTCCTCAAAATCCTTTTTCAGATTGAGTATCTCTAAACCTATCAACTGCTGTAACTGCATCGTAAGAATTGCATCTGCCTGACGTTCGGTAAAATGAAGCTGTCTGGCATCTGCCTCAGAGCCTTTATAATGGAACGTAATATTGGAAGTATCACCTTTCATAAGACAGGCTTTGGTATCCGCACGATTCTTCGATCCGCGAATGATCTCAATGATCAAATCGATCATATCCACAGCCTCCATCAAGCCTTCTTTTACTTCTCGTACCTCCAGCTGTTTCTCTAATAATTTACGATACTTCGTCTCGTAAATCTGTTTTTTAAACTGATAGTATTCCTTATAGATTTCTCTTAAACCCATAACTACCGGTTCGCCGTCGCAGATACAATTCATATTAACACCAAATGTATCCTCTAATCCTGTTTTCTTGTACAGGATATTAATCATATTCTGAATCTCTTCATCTGTGGTACCTTTCTTTACATCAATACAAAGGCACTCTCCTGTCTTATCCCCCCTGTCTGCAATATCCACCACAGCAGGCAGTTCACGATTACGGGCTAATTCCGCAACTTTATCCAGATAATCGGCAGTCGAACCAATCATGGTAGTGGGAATCTCTGTTACACAGATTGACTTTCTTCCGTATCCGATATCCTTCACTTCAACTTTACCACGTACACGAATTCTGCCTTTTCCTGTACGATATATCTCTAACATATCTTCTTTGGATGCATTGATGATACCACCTGTTGCAAAATCCGGTCCCGGCATAACCTCTAATAATTCCTCCAATGAAATCTTCTCGTTCTTCATATAAAGAATAAAAGAATCTATGACCTCTCCCAAATTATGTGTCGGAATATTCGTTGCCATACCAACCGCAATTCCTTTGGCTCCGCTTACCAGGATGTTGGGAATCTGAAAAGGCAATATAGTCGGTTCCATCTCTGTATTATCAAAATTAGGAACAAACTGATCCTTAAAATAACCCAGATCCTTCATACAGACATCTTCTGCATATTCTGAAATTCTTGCTTCCGTATATCGCATTGCCGCCGCTCCATCCCCATCAATTGAGCCGAAATTTCCATGAGAATCAATCAACGGGTGCAATAATTTCCAATCCTGTGCCAGATTAACCAAACCCTCATAGATAGAACTGTCTCCATGAGGATGATACTTACCCATCGTATCTCCGACAATTCTGGCACACTTTCGATGAGGGGTGTTAGAATGGGTCAACTGATTGATGGCATATAATATCTTTCTCTGAACCGGTTTTAATCCATCCCGAACATCCGGCAATGCACGGTCAGTAATTACACTCATGGCATAATCCACATAACTTTGCCCCATCTCGCTCTCAAAGTCAACATTTATAATCTGTTCTGACATATTATTATCCTTTCATTTCTATTTTCTCATAGGTGATTGCAAAACTTATTAATATTGTATATTAGATTGTACATATTGTACAGATCCGCCGGTACTTAATGAGCAGTTTACTGCGAATTTAGTACCGTTGCGTGCGACAAGCAGCGAAAGCGTGCCTGTGATGGAACTGTATAATATGTACAATTCTGAAGATATAAACAAGAATTTCGCAATTACCTACTATTATCTCATAGGTGATTGCAATTATATATCCAATACCGCATCTTTGCTGTTACTGATGATATATTCCCTTCTCGGTCCAACCTCTGTCCCCATCAGGATACCGGTAATAGAATTCGCCTCTGCAGGACTTCCGATAGATACCTGCTTTAACATTCTGGTCTTGGGATTCATGGTTGTCTCATAAAGCTGTTCGGCATCCATCTCACCTAATCCTTTATAACGCTGGATCTCAAATCCTGCCTTGTGAGTCTTTCGGTATTTATCAAGTTCTTCATCCGAATAAAGATAAGTCTGATTCTTTTTACTGCCCACACGATATAATGGCGGATTGGCGATATACACATGCCCTTCAGTAATCAATTCCGGCATAAAACGGTATAAAAACGTCAGCATCAAAGTTGCTATATGAGCTCCGTCCACATCGGCATCAGTCATTATAATGATCTTGTCATATTTTAACTTGGTGATATCAAAATCATTGCCATACCCTTGTGAAAAACCACACCCAAAAGCATTGATCATCGCCTTGATCTCTGCATTGTCCAACACTTTGCTGATTGGAGCTTTCTCTACATTCAGAATCTTACCTCGAAGTGGAAGAATAGCCTGTGTCTTACGATTTCTTGCAGTCTTTGCAGTACCTCCTGCAGAATCTCCCTCCACAATATAAATCTCACAGAGTGACGCATCGGCAGATTCCTGTTTGGCAAGCTTCCCATTACCTTCAAAGGAAAACTTATTCAGATTGATCTTAGATTTCTCTAACGCCTTCTTTTTCGAAAGTGCCAGTGCACGATCGGCAATTTCTTTAAGGACTTCATAGTTACGGTCAAAAAATACAGTAAGCTGTTCTTTCACAATGTCATCCACAACCTTTATCACATCCTGATTGGATAACTTCGTCTTGGTCTGACCTTCAAACTGCGGATCCGGATGTTTAACGGATATGATTGCCTGCATACCTGACCGAATATCCGCCCCACTCAAACTGCTATCCTTTTCCTTAAGTAATCCTAATTCGTTTCTTGCATAATTATTTATAAGTCTTGCATATGCATTCTTAAAACCTGTAATATGTGTACCGCCCTCCGGATTGGTAATATTGTTGGTAAATCCGATAATATTCTCATCACCGTCTTCCGTCATTACAAAGGCCGCTACCACTTCTATTCCATCCTTTTCTCCTTGAAATTCCACAATAGGTGAAGTAAGTGTCAATCCTTTAGCCAGGTCTTCCACAAAAGACTTAATTCCACCGGGCTGATGATAAACGACAGGTTCTTTATGATCCCTGTTGTTTTCAAAAGTAATCGTCAGCTCCGGATTCAGATATGCCGTCTCTTTCAATCGTTGTCTGATAGCATCCGCCTTAAACTTCACGGTTTCAAAAATGCTGTCATCCGGATAAATTGTAACACTTGTTCCGGTCTTCTTTCTTGAAAGTTTAGTCTTGGGAAGGTTACCGTCTTCCAACTTCATCGTCGGATTTCCGTATTCATAACTGTCATGATAGCAATACCCGTCCCGATAAACATCTACAATAAGCTTCTTCGATAATGCATTCACTACCGCGGAGCCCACGCCATGAAGACCGCCACTTATCTTATAAACAGAATCGTTAAACTTACCGCCCGAATGAAGAATGGTATAAATGACACGTTCTGCCGGAATCCCCTCTGTCTCATGAATATCTACAGGAACACCTCTTCCGTCATCTATGATCGTAGCAGAACCATCTTCGTTAATACTTACATAAATATTCTTACAAAATCCTGCCAGATGCTCATCCACCGCATTATCGATCATCTCCTGTACCAAGTGATTCAAGCCGGATCTTCCCGTGTTGCCAATATACATACCCGGACGTTTTCTTACCGGCTCCAGTCCCTTTAATACCGTAATATCCTTTGCACTATATGCCATGTCAGTAATTCCTTTCTATATTATTGTCTCAATCCTCACAAAAAGTGTACGACAACCATATTATACAACCTGCAAGCGGGCCAATCGACCCGAATGTATGTTCTATTATAACGTATCCTTCTAAAAATAACAATACCCGTTAATACAAAAAAATAATCGGAAACGGTTAGTGTAAAAGAAAACATAATTTAAAAAGAGGACTCAATAGTCCTCTTCTATCACCTGAAAATCCAGAAAATCAAAATCTATATCCTCTACAAAGCTGTCTCTTGTAAACTTCGTTCTTGAATGTCTTATAAAATCTTCTTTGTTGGTATCAAGCCATATCGGTTTCGCCAGGTCGAATTCATAACACATTTCCTCAAGTGCCTGATACACCTTCTTGGTTCTATTCAATGTATAATCATAATTCTCAACCACCATATCCTTCATTAGGCGGTTTTCCTTCATTAATTTCCCCCAGATTCGCATATTATCTTTCTCTTTTCGTCAAATTGTCCAGTCTAATTGATGTATTATAAATCAGGTCCGTCATTGCATACAGCAAACTGTACACCTTATAAATCAGGTGGACTTTCTGCTTCATTGACCTTGAGATCTTCTATCTAACTAAATCTTACTCAAAAGATTCAAAGTGCATCATTAATTAACAAACTTAACAGCTGTCCCATATGCAATAACCTCTGCGGCACCCTGCATAATAGCTGATGAAGCATACCGGATATTCACGATTGCATCAGCTCCAAGATTCTCTGCCTCTGCAACCATACGCTTTGTTGCAAGTGCTCTTGCCTCATTCATCATTTCATTATAGGCTTTTAACTCACCGCCAACCAACGTCTTGAAACTCTGGGTTATGTCCTTTCCAACATTCTTTGACTGAATCGTACTTCCCTTAACAAGACCAAGCATCTCTAATTCCTTACCGCTTATATAATCAGTATTTACTAAGATCATCTTCCTCGCCACTCCTTATCTCATCAATTCTCTGCATACACACATAAATCATCGTCACTGCAAGTACTATCGGAATAATTCCGAGAAGAATTCCGCCAATACCGGGTACAAGATGAACAAGAATAGTACCATATATTATATAATAAATGATATACAACACCGTTATAACAATCGGTGCAATCATCTTCTTACCATGTTCATCATCAGAATTATGTGTGCTCATGCAACCATGTCCTCTCTAATTACTAATATATGAATAATATCATATACCGGGTAATAGCACAAGTTATTTTTCTAATGATTATTACAGTTCAGCCTTCAGCTTAATTGTTACTAATGATTACAGTTTAGTAGCCAGCAAAACGTCCACCTCAAACATTCCATTCTCTAACGACGCTGCCACCCTGCCGCCCATTTTCTCCGTTAACAGTTTCACAATCGTAAGTCCCAGACCCGTTGACTGTTTTCCAGGTACATTACCCGTATAAAACCTGTCAAAGATACGCTCCACCTTAAGATCACACTCTTCCTCTACCGGATTTTTCACAGCCAACTGCACCATTGTTTCGGAATTGGACTCCACTTTTTTCAGAGAAACTGTCACATTGCCGGTGGTATACTGCAAAGCATTTTTTAATAAATTCTGAACGATATGTTGAAATATTTCTGCATCCCCCAACACTTTTTCCATGCAACATTCAGTCAATTGCAGTGTAATATTCTTTTCTTCAAATACAGGTACAAAATCCGTCAGGATATCCGTCAAAAGATTGGCTGCACTAATTGGACAAAGCACAAGTTCTTCCTCATAATTCACACAGTAGGAATATTCAATCTTCCATTGACACATTTAATTTCAGCACCTGATTATATAACCCAAGCGGTGTAAGTTTTATCCATTTTATTACTTTCTCAGGAAGCAGAACTGCCAGCATATTACCACCCAATAAGATACCCACAAAACAGATTCCCATGGTCACTCCAACACGCCGGCTAAAAAAAGCGATCACACCACAGATTGAAAATACACTAATATATGCAATCGTACCTGCAACCAGCATTCCAAGTATATATTTCGTCCGGCTGAGATTGCCAACTGTTTCTGCCGTTCCCAATCCGTATCGGATAAATGCACCCACATTTGATCCAAGCCAGTAAATCATACTTAGAATGGTAACCACCGACAAATAACTGCACATTTTGGCCACATATACCTTTGTACGGCTTTTTCCGCAGCTGACTGCCGTCTGAATTGTACGGTTCTCAAATCC
>CAJOLO010000051.1 GCA_905235345.1 uncultured Lachnospiraceae bacterium | reverse complement strand
TACGGATACAATTCCTATATATACACCATGCTGTCAGAATTGATGGTCAAAATTCTCAGGAGCTGGTACTATAACGGATATCTTATGCAGACAGACACCATTGAGGAACAGAATGAATATTCCCTGCAGGATATTCTGATTTATATCGATGAACATTCAAGCGAAAATATTAATATTGAGAATCTGGCTCATATGTGCAACATGAGTTACTCCTACTTTGCAAAGCTTTTTCATAAGCAGTTTGGTCAAAGTTGTAAACAGTATATAGAATTTATACGTTTGAACAAAGCAGAGAACCTGTTGCTGTTCACAGGGCTTGACCTTACGGAAATCGCCGGCGAAACAGGTTTTTCCGATTGCAGCCATCTCATCAGATGCTTCCGTAAAAAATATAATATCACCCCGAAACAATTTCGCATGAATCATCAAAAAAACAGGCTCGCTTAAACATACTCAATCTACATTCCGACACTTACTTTGTTTGATTGTATTCTTTTATAAGCATATTGTCTTTCCATAAACTTAAGCCAAAAATGTTCAGCTAATAGCCTGTTTATTTTCAGATATATATTTTCATCATTCATTACGTATAGCAGCCAGAGGACTAAGCTTAGTTGCGCGTTGTGCCGGGAAAAATCCTGCCAACATACCTATTATAGTCGCAAACACTATCGCTACAAGAATGAGCCACGGCGGAATAACCGATATCTTTGCAACATCCCCAAATCCATAATCTTCCATGACGGTAGGGGCTATAAAATGATTGACAACCACTGACAAAATAAAGCTTAATGCTATGCCGACAACACCGCCGATAAATCCGATAAATGCAGCTTCAGAAAGAAACATGGAACGTATATTGGAAAGACTGCATCCAAGCACTTTCATTACACCTATCTCTTTAGTACGTTCATACGTGGACATGGTCATGGTATTAGCAATACTTATTGCTGCAACTAACATGGCAACCGCACCGATTCCACCAAGCACTGCCTCAATTATCATGAACTGTTTCTCTGTTTCCTCAATCCATTCCTTATTGGCATCACCGCGATATCCCATATCCTGAATTGTCTGAAGCACTTCCTCAACATTGTCCGATCCGTCGACATTAACCACAAGCTGCGTATACTTTAAATCCTTGTATGGTTTCCCATTCTTATCAAGCGGCTGCTCAGGAACTATATCATTCAGTCCATAGTTCTTCTTGATAAATGCCTTAAGGCTATCTATATCAGCATAACAGTTATAAGAAAAATCAGAGTAATCCGATTCAGATCCCACTGTAATTCCGGATACCTTGACAGCAACCCTTTTGACGTCCGAGGTAAATACCGAAGCACTGCCACCACTATTATTATCATCCATCAAATCATCAAACGGATCAAATACATTTCCTTCATCGGTATTCGAAGAATCCGGTATTTCTACAGGACTTAAACCGCTATTATCCTGATCATTTTCAGTATCTGCAGAATTATCATCATAGGAATCACTGCTAAAATCATTCGTGTCAGAAAAATCTGTATCAAAATCATCGCTGTCACTTGTAAATATCGGATCCACATCATTCTGTACCATTGTTGTTGTCGTGCTGTCCGTATCTGTGTCTATATCATCCTGCTCTTTATAGATTCCACCAAAAACTGCAGTCTTCATAACATCAACATCAGGAACCTCTTCCCTATCATAATACGGATATATTCCTGTATTTGATTCATAAAATGATTCTTTAAGAACCTGATTGCCGAATAAAAGTGTAAGACTTCCGTCGGAAACAGATTCCGGTTTCTTACCCCTTTCCAGCTCTATATCCTTGAGATATTCCTGCGTAACTCCTACTATAGTTATATCATCGCTCTCATATTTACCGGCGAGCAAAGGCATTGTGAAATAAAGCTGTGGCTGAATACTTTTAACATTATCGATCTGCATCAGTTTTTCAATTGTACTGTCATCCAGCAGTAGCTCTCCCTCGCCGTAATCAGCCTCTGATGTAACATATATCTCTGTAAGTCCTCCGGCGGAACTTACCTCTGCCATCATAGCCTGTCTTAATCCAAGTCCAAGTGACAACATTACTACAATAGATGCTGTACCGATTACTACCCCCAGCACTGTCAGAAAGGTACGAATCTTTCTACGCCATAGATTTGACAAGCTCATCCCCAAAATATCTGAAAATTTCATCTGTTAATCATCCTCATATATTGATTGTATAACAATATTGTTTTTCCGTTCTCTCTCCTTAAAGACAATGTAAAAGAATCAAATAGTCTGTCATTTACTTTGTATCCCCGGAATCTCCATATTCAAATTCCGCTTTATCCATATAATCTTTATCTATCTCACTGTTGCCAAAAATTATATCTCCATAAGACTTTTCTCCGCCTTCTGATTCCTCCGGCTTATCCTCATCGATAAAATCTGACTTATCTTCTGTTTCTCCCGACTCATCCTCACCGGTAAGAGCTGACTTATCTTCCGTTTCTTCTGTCTTACTATCACCAAAGAAATCTGAGTCGTCATCTTCTTCCATAAGTTTGGCAAGTTTCTTCTTCTTTTTCTTTATCAGTATTACAATAACAATAATAACGACAACTACCGCAATACCGATTATAAGCCATATCCACCACGTGATTCCTTCTTCATAATCCTCATCCTCGTAATAATCGTCATCAAACATATCATCACTATATGCATCTACTCCTACAAGGCATGCTACCGGCAGCACCATTTCTCCCTTTTCACCATCGGAATCTTCATAAGTTATCTTCACCTGAATAGTTCCCTTATCGGAATTATCTTTCTCTCCCTTAACTTCAAGCGTAGCATATGCAGAAGAATTGGCAGCAATATTACCAACATAACTATCCTGAGTACTTACTGCTTCATCATCAGAAGAAACACTGACATTATATACTCCTGCACTACTCTGATTGTTAATGGTAAATACAAGACTGCCCTGCGAACCTATACCGATAGACTCAGGCGTCATGGAAGCATCAGTAATATTCATCTTAATTTCCTGATATACAGGAAGATACACACTCTCACTCGCAGAGAAATTATTACCCTTTCCGTCATCAAAGTCGCCTTTGAGCATAAGTCTGTAATTCTTCTGTGCCAGATCAGCCGAAGTCTTTAATTCAATCTCAATATCACCTGTCTCTCCGGCGCCAATCTTTTCAACAAATACTGCATTGGATCCCGATGTTGGAAGAAAGTTGCCTGCTTCATCTCCGATCAAGAATTTACCATTGCAAACATTAGTGGTCTTAGATGAATTAGTAACATGAATAGTCATCTTAAAGCTGTCACCAGCCATTACTTTCGCAGGATCCGTATCAAACCCATCGATTATAAGTTTAGGTGCCTCTGACTCGCCATCATCGCCTGAGGATCCTCCACCACTATATCCTCCTGTTGAATATGAACCACCGCCATACGAATCATCCGAATCGTCGTCATCATCATCATCATTAGCAGTAACCGTTTTCGTTGTAGTCTCTGTTTTCTTGCTTGAACTTTTTTGGGATTCGGTAGTCGTTTTTGTCTCCGTCGCAGGCGCTGTTGCAGAAAAATATATATTAATAGTTTTAATCACATAATAATCTTTTGATGTGCCATCTTCAGCAAATTTACTGTATTCTCCGATAAATCTGACACTTTGGTAACCATTTTCCAGATCGGAACGTGCTTTTAATGTATATGTTGCATCTAATGCTATCTGTTGATTCGCATCTTCTCCTGATGAAATCACCTTATATGCGTCTCCACTTGTTTCAAAAGGAAACATCGTATCTATTACAGGATATACGCTTCTGATTTTTATGGTGTTAGCATTTCCCGAAGTAAGCTTAAACGACACCGTAACATCTTTGCCTGCCACTCCGGTAATGGATTCTGTAACCTCGACACCGACATCAGAATTCTTTCCAAGAGTCCCGTTAGGATCTATGTCGGTTTTAGTATCCGATGAATTCGCTGCAGCACCTACGGTTGCAGCCTCTGTACTTGCAGCTTCCGTACCTGGTGTGGTGCTAGCATCCACAGAGGTTGCATTGACTTCATACACATTGCCGGGTACATTGCCAAAAACCGAAATTCCTAACACAAAAACCGTTGTCAATGCTATCATTCTTTTATTCATTGTCATCATCGCCTTTTTTACATATCTCATTATACCAATTCCTCCACTGCTTTTGTTCTTCTGTTCTCAATCTTAACAATCTTGCCATCTACAATTCTAATAACTCTGTCGGCAATTGCGGCAAGACTGTCATCATGGGTTACCATAACCAGTGTTTTATGATGTTCATTAACCACCTGTCGCATAAGACTCATCATTTCCTTTGATGTCTTCGAATCCAGATTACCGGTTGGCTCATCCGCAAACATTATCTTAGGGTTAACGACCAACGCCCTTGCCATTCCGACTCTCTGCTGCTGTCCTCCGGACATCTGATTCGGCTTATGTAACGCATGCTCCTTAAGACCTACCAGCTTCAACATCTTAATTGCCTTTTTTAGCCTTATCTCCTTGGGAACACCTCTGAATGATAACGGAAGTGCCACATTCTCTAATGCATTCATTGTTCCTAAAAGATTAAATGACTGGAATATAAAACCTACATTCTCCCGTCTGAACTTAACCAGCTTCTTCTCATTCATCTTCTCAATATGCTGCCCGTCAATTATCACTTCACCCTTTGTAGGTTTCTCAAGACCTGCCAGCATATTAAGCAGTGTTGATTTTCCTGAGCCCGATGTTCCGACAATAGCACAGAACTCGCCCTCATACACTTTAAAATCCACTCCATCCAATGCATGAACCTCAGAAGAACCTACCTTAAATATCTTATATAAATCCTTAACCTCTATTACAACCTTGTCCAATAAAATTCTTCCTCCAAGATAACATACTTATATCGACCCATCCTCTTACTATCTGCTCACACGCACGATTACGGATATTAGTATAAATGTTATTCTAAAAATGCTTATATAAGGTCAACGTGGATAATTATATCACAAATTTTTATTTTTTAAATATCTTTTACTCATTTTCACAAAATATTAAGAAAATATTGTATTCAGCCTCACCTTACCGGACAACGTAAAAAGCCTTCATTTATGCACAAAATCGTATGGATTACTTGTGTAATCTTTGTTAAAATTACCGATAGACACTTTTCTGTATATGAGCTATAATAATTATAATTATACATAAAGTGGGATAGTAGCGTTAATGGATTGACGTAATTCCACAATTATTATTCAACTTATATTTTCTATTATATTAGTCAATATTAAGTTATCAGTCCAAGGAAGGAGGTAACTGCTATGGTCAATCTGAATAATGTCTATAATTATTATAGCACACAGGTTCTGCCATCCGGTGGCAATCAGAAGGCTCATTCTTCTAACAAGTCCCATAAGAAAGATGACTTGAAAACTGTATATCAGAACATAGTTAAGCAGAATACGAATTCTCCGCTTTATAAGTTTACCTTCTCCGATAATCTGCAGGCATATGCCATTGGAATCAAAGAAGCTGCTATGGCATTGGATAATGAGAGCGATATATTAAGCGGTGAGGCCACTAACGGTTTCTCTGAAATGAAAGCCGTATCAAGTAATGAGAATGTTGCTTACGCAAGGCTTCGAGAGGATGCGTCAGAAGACCTTCCTGACGATCTTACCTTACAGGTCAACAGTCTGGCAAGCGAACAAACTAACATAGGTTACTATATGCCATCAGGCGAGTTATCATTTGAACCCGGCAATTACTCCTGCGGAATAACAGTTAATGATAACGCATATACTTTCCATATGAATATATATGATAATGACACTAACATTGAGATTCAGCGAAAGCTTGCAAGTGCCATTAACGATAACGACATCGGTGTTCACGCCTCTATCAGGAATAACCGTATGGATGGTACCAGTGCATTGGTTCTGCGGTCAGATGACGTGGGCATACCCGAAAACCGCGAGTTAATATTCAGTTTCGACGAAACATATATTGATAATGACATAACCTCTGCATTAGGTATAAACCGGGTAGATACATCTCCCTCCAACGCAGAGTTCCTGATCAATGATACACCGCATACATCCGTGAGTAACCGGATATCCCTTAATCATTCCATGGATATTGACTTAATATCCGTAAGCGACGAACCGATACATGTGGGATATGTTCCTGATGAGGATAAATTATCTGATAAGATATCCGATTTCATTAATTCATATAATGCATTGGTAGATTTGTCAAAAAGCGAGAATCAACACGGGGCAAGCCGTTTATATCATGATATTACCACAGTCGCAAAGCGACACTCCGATGAACTTAGTGCTGCAGGAATCATTATCAATGATGACGGTCATTTAATGAGAACGGATGCGGATGATCTGTTCTCCAGCTCAAGAATACAGACTCTTTTCAACGATAAGATATCTGACTTCAAGAAAGATTTGCAAAAGACAACCGGAAAGATAACACTTAATCCGCTGGATTATGTAGATAAGATAGTTGTTACATACCCCAATACTAAGGGTACTTATCCTAACCCCTATAATCCATCGAAGTATTCCGGATTATTATTCAACGATTACAGATAACAACACAATATACAATAGGTTCATAGATAATGTATATTAAACATTATAATATATCAACAACCATTGTCATACCGGCATTAGCAATATAATTAACAAAGCCTTTGGATTTACACTTCCAAAGGCTTTATTGATAAGCAATTAAATATTTATATCTTTCACATAATGATATTTCACGAAGAAAACAGCAGCTTAGCATACAATCCATAAATTATCAACTGCTTTCTACGGCTGCACAATCATCTTCGCAACCAATGTAAGCTTATTAAGAAACGGTATAAAATCTTCCTCAAGACACTCTGCCACCAATAGATAATTACCACTGTTAAGACTTATACCAAGATTCTTAACAGCTGTTATCATAGATTTCTTATCAATATAGCTGCTGCGCTCATTTATTATATCCGCACACTGGTTATATACCTCAATCTCCCAGTTAATTCCGGCAATGACCTCATTGAGATAATTTCCCGTATCCTCCCTCTTATTACCTTTAAGTTCCTCGATAATATCCTGAAGGGCAGGTATCAGATTCTCGCTATATGAAATAAGTTGTTTAAGAATGTCATATTGTAAATCAATTCTTTCCATGAAAAGCACTCCTTATAAAAGACTCGCAATAAATGTAGTATAACATACTTTTAATAAAAATCAAACCACTCTCTTATTAATCCAGATGATGAAGGTTATAATACCACCTAAGCACTGCCATTCCGATTATAATAACATATCCCACAATACTTAACGGTTCAGGTATTTCATTTAAAAAAAGCATTCCCCATATTGCCGCAAATATAACCTGCGTATAATCAAATACCGATATTTCCTTCGCCGGAGCATACTTATATGCAGTGGTGATTCCGAATTGTCCGATGGATGCTCCCACACCCGCAAGCATTAAAAAGGCAAACTGTTTTATTGTCATCGGATGATAGTCAAATATTAAAAACGGCCCCGTTATAAGACATGAAAAAACTGAAAAGCACATTACAATTATCGGTGTGCGTTCTCCCTTCTTTCCGAGCTTTCGAACAAACGCATATGCGGTTCCGGCACCGAACCCTCCATATAAACCTAAAAGTGCCGGAACTGCAGAAGCACCTCCTGACGGACGAATTATAAACAGTGCTCCGACAAATGCGATCACCGTTGTCGCTATATCCACTTTAGACGGTACCTCTTTGAGCAGCGGAATCGACACCAGTATTGCGAAAAAAGGAGACAGTTTATTGAGCATATTCGCATCTGCAATTCCAAGATGATCAATAGCATAGAAATTACATATAAGTCCCGAAGTTCCGAATGCACATCTCCAGAATATATCCATTCGGTTTCTTTTCTCTATATGAAATCCCTTTCCCTCTTTTATAAGAAGCACTACCGCCACCACCGAAGCAAACGCATTCCTGAAAAAAGCTTTCTGCATTGTAGGAAGATCACCCGAAATTCTGACAAAAAAAGTCATAAACGAAAAACCTACCGCAGCAGCAAGAATACAAAGAATTCCTTTAACATGATTATTATTCCAGTTAACCGGACTTTTATCCGATCTCTTATCTAAATCTGTACCACCCATTAAAAAACCTCACATTATAACTCTTTTGATATTCTGATATTGAACATAACTTGTATCTATTCAGCTACGCTTCATAGATATGCGACAGGTGTGGTGCTGACGCACATTCCGGTACGCCTGTCGCAGTAAATGCGAGATGCTACCTGAATAGTTACCATAACACACTTTGTAAAATGAAAATATGTTCCGATATCGACTTAGCTATTATATCACATTTATGAATAATAGCAATTTATTTATCATTGTCAATACTCACTTCCATTCCGGTTTATATAATTTTCCGATTCCGCTGCAAGTGTTGTGTCAAATCGTATTTGCCTGCATATTGTAAAAATATAGATACAAATTCTTTGGAGAAATCATTATGAAACAATATGATATTGCTTTAACCGGCAAAGATCTGCGTGTGGCATACATGGCATCGTATCTACAGAAAAAAGGATATCGGATCATATGTTACGATGTACAGTATATTATAGATAAACCAGAATACACAGCTTCTGATTTCAGTAACTCGTTATCAGAACAACAGGAAAAAATCGTATATGCCGGGTCTGTAAAGGAAGCGGTGGAAAAGGCAAGGGTTGTAATTGGCGGAATTCCATTCACGGAAAGCGATAAGATAGCTCCTCTGCTCAGCAAGGGACAATCATTATTCGGTGGAGTACTTTCCGGAGATTTTGTGGCTGATTGTTCAGAACGCGGAATTTCCTGTTATGATTTTATGAAAGATGAGACAATTACTGTATTTAATGCTATTGCAACTGCTGAGGGAAGCATACTGGAAGCACTGTCACATCAACCTACCAACATCCATGGGAGCAACAGTCTGGTTCTCGGATATGGACGATGCGGCAGCGTTCTGGCAGAAAAGCTTAAAGGACTGTCGGCCCATGTAACTGTATGCGCACGCAGCAAAGTGCAGCTTGCACAGGCACAAGCTTACGGAACAGATACACTTTTATTAGATGATTTGGAGAAAAACATTTCCGAATATGAATACATTTATAACACAATTCCGGCATGTATTTTGTCGGAATCCCTTTTGAAAAAATTACATCCTGATGCATTAGTGATTGATATTGCCTCCAAACCCGGCGGTGTTGATTATGCGGCTGCAAAAGAATTGGGAATCGCAGCTTATCTTTGTCCCGGTCTTCCTGGAAAATATGCGCCGAAAATATCGGCATCCAAACTGACAGAATATGTAATACAACATATAACAGACCGATAAACAGATATATGCTGCAATCAATATTTTTAATGATAAAAAAGTGTATGGAGGAAACCATGGAATTAAAGGGTAAGAAGGTCGGCATTGCACTGACCGGTTCATTTTGTACCTTTGAAAAAATATTTGCAGAACTGAAGAATTTGGTTGATGCAGGAGCGGATGTTTACACTATTTTCTCCGATGCCTCCCAACAGATCACAAGCCGGTTCGGTAATCCTGAGGAATTCATGAAAAAGGCCGAAGATATAACCGGTAGAAAGCCGATTCTGACTATCGAAGACGCCGAGCCTATCGGTCCTAAATCGTATCTGGATATTCTGGTCATTTTTCCCTGTACCGGAAATACAACGGCAAAGCTTGCGAACGGAATAACCGACACCCCAGTGCTTATGGCCTCCAAAGCTCATCTTCGCAACAACAAGCCGTTGGTTATTTCCATTTCCACCAACGACGGATTAGGAATGAATATGAAGAATATAGGATTACTGCTAAATGCGAAAAACATATATTTTGTACCTTTTGGACAGGATAATCCGGAGAAAAAACATAATTCATTGATTGCACATACGGATAAGCTGATTCCAACCCTGGAGATGGCCTTGGATGGCAGGCAAATTCAACCGATCATAGAAGGATTTTAGAAGAAAGGATATAGATATGTGTGGAATAGCAGGGTTTTGTGATTATTCATGGAATTACACAGCCACACCCGATAAATGGACGAAAGTATTGGATGATATGAATCAGATTCAGAAACACCGCGGACCGGATGACGACGGAACATATCTTGATCCTCATTGCGGTCTGTCCCATGTGAGACTATCCATCCTCGATCTTTCAAACGGACATCAGCCGATGACCAGAAAACAGAATGGAAGAACGGTAACAATCGTTTATAACGGAGAAATCTACAATATGAAGGAGCTTAGGAATGAACTGGAAGGTAAGGGAATCCGTTTTCAAACCACCTGCGATACTGAGGTGATACTTGCCGGATATCAGATATACGGAGTAGATATTGTAAAGAAATTAAATGGTATCTTCGCTTTTGCCATTCGGGATACATATAAGAAAAAGTTATTCCTGTTTCGGGATCGTGTGGGTGTAAAACCTTTATTTTACACGACATATGGCAACGCACTTATATTTTCGTCCGAAATTAAAGGATTGTTCGAATTTCCCGGTGTAAAACCGAGACTGGACAAAGAAGGACTTTGCGAAGTCTTTGGTCTGGGGCCGGCGAAAACATACGGAAAAGGTGTATTCAAAGATGTAATGGAAGTATTGCCGGGACACTATCTGGAAATCGGAGAATACGGTAGAAAGGATATCTGTTACTGGCAGCTTATAAGCAAACCTCACGAGGATTCATTTGAAGATACTGTTGAGAAAACCGGCGAGCTGGTGACAGCTTCCATCAGACGTCAGATGCTCTCAGATGTGCCAATCTGCACCTTTCTGTCCGGAGGTGTAGACAGCAGTTTAGTTACAGCCGTATGCAGTAAAGAACTTAATAGAATGGGAAAGAGACTGACTACGTACTCCTTTGACTTTACAGATAACAATATTAATTTTAAGGCAAATGCATTTCAACCAAGCGAGGATCGTCCCTGGGTAGAAAAAATGGTCGCATTTGCGGATACCGATCATCATTTTCTTGAATGTAATAACGTGGAATTATATAAATATCTCTTTGATGCGGTGGATGCCAGAGATCTTCCATGCATGGCTGACGTGGAATCATCAATGTTATATTTTTGTAAAGAGGTCGCCAGGAACAATAAGGTTACGCTGACCGGAGAATGTGCAGACGAAATATTTGGCGGCTATCCATGGTTTCACAAAAAGGAATGCTTTGATGCGGATATCTTCCCCTGGTCTATGGATTTTACTCCCCGTACCATGCTTCTAAAGGACGATGTACTTCGTGAACTTCCGCTTGAAGACTATGCAAGAGCCGCCTATGAGAAAACCGTTAAGGAAACACCACTACTCGATGAGGAAAATGCATACGAACGCAGAAGAAGGGAAATCTCCTACCTCAATCTAAAATGGTTCATGCAGACTTTGCTTGACCGTATGGATCGCACCAGTATGAAAAGCGGTCTTGAGGCAAGAGTTCCACTCGCCGATCATGAGATTATTGAGTATGTGTGGAATGTCCCCTGGAATATGAAATGTCACAATGGTATCGTGAAGGGATTACTAAGAGCCGCCGGTAAGAAATATCTTCCGGATGAGGTGCTTTATCGAAGAAAAAGCCCCTATCCGAAAACCTATGATCCTGCTTATGAGAAATTACTGCGGTGCGAGATGCGTAAACTGCTGGAGGATGGAAATGCACCAATCTGCACACTGATTGATCAAAATAAGACGGAACATTTTATGAATAGTCCTACAGACTACGGAAGACCGTTTTACGGACAATTAATGGCGGGTCCGCAGCTTCTGGCATATTATCTACAGATAAATTACTGGCTTTTGAAGTATAAAATTGAATTGGTATAATGAGCGAACGCTCCTTGTCTTTATCCATCTCTGTGATGTTCTCTATATGAATCTTAAAAGACGGTCAGCCGATAAATAATATCCACTGACCGTCAATTAATGCAATTTTTGATTTCAATGCTACATAAACTCTACAGATATAATAGCATCAATATTCAATTCTACAGATTATATAATTACTGCTCCTCAGAATCCTCAGATACTCGAACTTCTTCGACCTGATCATTAATGCCTGCTTCTTCATCAGTCTCATTCTCAGCATCTGTATCTTCAGTAACCTCAGCATCCGTCTCTTCGATATTCTCAGGTTCT
>CAJOLO010000050.1 GCA_905235345.1 uncultured Lachnospiraceae bacterium | reverse complement strand
GATACGGTAGCAATGGTATCCTTTTCCCCATCCTTGCCAACTTCCGCAACAAAGTCATCATCCACAAGAGTAAATGTCTGCGAAATGACAAGGGCAATAACGCCTGAAATCAAGCCGGTCACAAATATACCAATCTGACCTGTAAGACAGGCAACTACAATAAGCACGATTCCGATCACAATAAATAAAATCACACTTCCGATACATTTTCTTGTCTCACTGTCGCCATATTTCAGAGCATTCCATATACGCCCCATATTCCTACCCTCTTTTATTTATTATCGTATTTAAAAGTATAGCACAGCTATCATGAAAATTAAAGAAAAAAACTTCTAAGCAAATACACTCCGGCATATATTTATATAAACAGTTTCTTCGGTATCTATATGTCAGAAACATCAGAACAATATATGAAATACATTACCCTTTTTCTTCTGTTGCTCGTCTTCCTCTACGGCATAAGACATATGCCCAATGTGTCAGGTACAATGACCGTCTCAACGACAACAGCCCATGAGCTTCCCATATACTGTGTGAGTACCGAAAAACCCGTACTTGCTCTCACCTTCGACAGTGCATGGGGTACTGAGGATCTTAATGATATCCTTACAATCCTTAACAATCACAATGCAAAAGCAGTTTTCTTTGTCACCGGACAGTGGGCAAGAAATAATCCCGACGCTATAAGAGCTATTGATGCTGCAGGACATGAGATCGGAAATCACGGAGACAACCATAAACATATGCCCACACTTTCCAAAGAGGATATGGCTGCAGAAATACAAGGCTGCCATAACGCAGTCTATGACATAACAGGAAAAGATATGACATTGTTCCGGGCACCCTACAGTGACTGGAATGACACTTTGGTAGATGTGGCACATATGATGGGTTATTCAGCAATCAACCAGTCTGTGGATAGTCTTGACTGGAAAGATTACGGTACAGACTCGATCATTAAACAGGTAATCGAAAATAAAAATCTTGAAAACGGAAGCATTATATTACTTCATAACGGAACAACCTATACAAGGGATGCTCTTGATATTATGTTAACAAGGCTGGAGCAGATGGGATATCATTTTATTCCTCTTTCCAGCCTCATATATACATCAGATTACTACTTAGATCACACCGGAAAACAATTTTCCAAAAGCACTGCTTCCGATTCAGAGCAGCACTGATGCATCCATTCCGCATATCACTTTAATTTAATAAATACTCATTTGTTAAATTAATCAGTATAAAATGATTCTCTTATTCACATACTAATTGCAAAAACATCAATAACTTATTATATCCATTATGACTATATTATCATTTTTACCAGAAATAATATTGTTATATGATGTTTTATATATCTCAAAGTCAGTCTGTATCTTACAGGCATCGACAAATATATTATGTGTGAAAAGGAGAACTGTTATGAAGAAATTAAAACATTATCTTAGTCTGTCACTTGTATGTGCATTTTTTGCCTTTACTCTGACAGGCTGTGGAGGAGGAACCGCTAATTCAACAAGCGGAAACAATAACACCGATAAGAATGATCTTTCTGACAATGTATCAAATGCTTCAAGAGATGTAGCCGATGGAGTAGGTGATGCCGCAGAGGATGTTGTTGACGGAGCTAAGGATGTAGCCGAGGGAATCGGAAATGCCACAGATGATCTTCTTGGAAGTGGCGGATTTAACAATTATAATGACGCACACGACTACTTCCTTGACACAATGGGTTCTTATCATTCCGATTCCAAATTCGAACTTAGGAATGAAGATAAGGAATTAAATGACTATCAGGAAGGTTCTAAAGGATACCACTTCTACCTCTATGATACAAGCAGGAATTCATCCGGCGAGAAATTCGGAGAGTTTTTCGTTGATGCAACAAGCGGAAGAATCTATCAAAAAAATGACAGCGGAAGCATCACCGAATATCCCGCAACTTCTACAAATGTCAGCTCAAGAAACGGTTCGACAACAAGAAGGACCGGAGCTATGAGATAATTAAGCTCTTACACGTCAAGACTTAATATGCAGATTCGAGAACGCTACAGACGTTCTTGCCCGGAATGTGCTTAAGCTTCGCTGACATATTTCATATAAAAATCCCCGGAAAGATTGATAGCAAACAATCTTCTTTCGGGGATTTTCTTACATTTAACGATTAAACCTGTCGAGGTATAGCACATTCAGATCCACATCTCCGACAACTCCCGGAACGTTTCCCGTATTGGCCTGCTGCCACATATAATAAGAACCGCTATAAGATGTGGCAGACGTATAATTGGCAAGCCATACATAATGTTCCTTCTCATTAGTCCACACATTTTCCAGAAAATTCAAACTGCTGTAAAGACATGCATCATACCCATAAGCCTTCACTGCATTGCAGAATGTCTCAAAGCAGTAATTAATATCGTAAAGATTCATGGCATATTTCGGAAAATGACTAAAATCCTCCCAATCATAGGCGATAGGAAAATCAAGTTCTTCCCCGTCTAACACATTCATCAGATAATCAACATTACTCTTGACCTGCTCAGGATCATTCTCCTCAGCATGCCAGTATATTCCCACCTTAAGTCCCGCAGATTTAGCTTTCAGAATATTCTCTTTATAATATCTATCCGTGTAGCAGCTTCCGTCATCAAACCCGCCGATTCTTATTATCACGAAATCACAACCGGCATTCTTTACCTGCTCATAGTCCACATCCTCCTGCCATCTGGACACATCTATACCCAGAGAAGTATTGTCAGTTTTATACGTGGATTTAAAGGTTTCAAAATCCTCCTTTTCCTTTGGGGAACCGGGCGTGGTCTCATCCACAACATTAACTGTCATCTTCCCGTTAGTCGTATGCCCTGCATCATCTGTCAACGTAAGCGTTAACGGATATGACCCGACTATAGATGTGTCTACCTCTCCTTCAACTTCAAGTTCCGGAGAACGATCCACATCATCCGCATATCCCACATAGTCAACTATATAAAACGAAGCTCCCTTCTTTATCTCCAGATTCTGCGGAAGACATAAAAATACCGGACTCTGGACATCATCCTCCACCGTAAGTTCTTTTCTCGGCTCCTCCGTTATCTCCTCAGTAGTGATTTCGGTGGTAGCTTCTGTTGTGGCTTCGGTGGTAGCCTCTGTAGTTATTTCAGTTGTTTCCTCTGTTGTTAACTCTGCATATTCCGAAGTATCATCTGTATCCGAAGTCTCCTCGGTATTATCCTGTGCAAGCTGACCGGTAAACATATCTTTGATTCCCTTTCTGATAAAAACAATCAGTCCGATCATCAGGATAACGCCTGCAATGTATAGAATTATTTTCTTTTCAGTGCCATTATTCATATTCTTATTCTGTTCTTTCCTAATACTTCTATATATTCCATTATAGTACTTTGGGTGTCAAAAAATACTTTTGCCACCCAATCTTTTCATACTATTTATTAACTGTTTCTAACTGATAATTCTTTATCTTTATACCTGCTTTAATACCCATGTGCATCATATGGCATAATTAACTTCCGCCAAGATATTTATCTCTGCCGGAAAGTCTGGCCATCGCTCTGGCAAGGGACGCTGTTGATATGTGGTACTCCATAATGCTCTGCTTCTGTGAAAGCTGCTCCATTGCCCGTTCCTTGGCTTCCTTAGCACGAAATGCATCAATTTCTTCAGGACGCTCGGCAGAATAAACCAACATATTAACCTCATTGTGACCGCATATCAATATTCCGTCTGAGGTAATTGCAATATGCTCTTCACCATCCGGAGTCTTGAATCGTACCTCTCCGATTTCTACGGAGGTTGTCATACTCTCATGGTTTGCCATGATTCCCATCTTGCCGTCCGAACCCTGAAACACGATCATTTCGCACTCACCGTCATAGAATACACGGTCACATGCCATTATTTTCAAAGAAAATGTATTCATACTGTTCGCCTCTCTTACAGCTTAGCAGATTTCTCCTTCACATCCTCAATAGTACCTACATTAAAGAATGCCGCCTCCGGATATTCATCCATCTCACCGCTTAATATTGCCTTAAAGCCTTTAATAGTCTCCTTGATTGGCACAAATTTACCGGGAACTCCCGTAAAGTTCTCTGCCACATGGAACGGCTGGGATAAGAAACGTTGTATCTTTCTTGCACGATACACAGTCTGCTTATCCTCGTCGGAAAGCTCCTCCATTCCGAGAATTGCAATTATATCCTGAAGCTCCTTATATTTCTGCAATGTTTCCTGCACACTTCTCGCTACCTGATAATGCTCCTCACCCACAACATCCGGCTCAAGTATTCTTGACGTGGATTCCAGAGGATCAACAGCAGGATATATACCCTGCTCAACAATCTTACGTGAGAGCACCGTTGTAGCATCCAGATGTGAAAATGTTGTAGCCGGTGCCGGGTCTGTAAGATCATCTGCAGGCACATATACTGCCTGAACAGAAGTTACCGAACCAAGCTTTGTAGATGCTATTCTCTCCTGCAGTTCACCAAGGTCATTGGCAAGAGTCGGCTGATAACCAACTGCTGAAGGCATACGTCCGAGAAGAGCAGACACTTCAGAACCGGCCTGTACAAAACGGAATATATTGTCGATAAACAATAGTACATCACGATTCTTCACATCACGAAAATATTCTGCCATCGTAAGCCCTGTCTCAGCCACACGCATACGTGCTCCGGGCGGCTCGTTCATCTGTCCGAACACAAGTGCCGTCTTTTCTATAACTCCCGATTCTTTCATCTCCGACCAGAGATCATTACCTTCACGGGAACGCTCTCCGACACCGGTAAATATTGAATATCCACCACTCTCTGTTGCTATATTCCTTATCAATTCCTGAATGAGCACCGTCTTACCAACTCCGGCACCGCCAAAAAGACCTATCTTACCGCCCTTTGCATAAGGTGCCAGAAGATCAATGACCTTAATCCCGGTCTCTAACATTTCAACCACAGGACTCTGATCCGAAAATGCCGGCGGTTCTCTGTGAATACACCACTGCTCTGCATCTTCAAGACTTCCCTTATCATCAAGAGGCTCACCTAACACGTTAAATAATCTTCCAAGAGTTTCCTCTCCCACAGGTACTTTGATACCTGACCCGGTTGCCGTTACCTCCATGTCACGATGAAGTCCCTCACTTGCAGCAAGCATAATACATCGTACAATATTCTGTCCGGTATGCTGTGACACCTCCATCACACATTTCTTACCGTTATTCATGACATAGAGTGCATCCTTGATTGCAGGCAGATTGCCATCTTGAAATTCTACATCCACTACAGGTCCCGAAACCTGTACAATCTTACCTATATTCTCCATTTCGTGAAATCTCACCTTTCTTTTTGCATTATGACACCTTTCAAAGAACGTATGAGCGTTCTTACTGTGGAATGTGCTTAAGCTTTGCCGGCATCTTCCCGGACATCACAATACTCATTTTCGATTAATATTTCCTTGCGTTTTTAGCTTTTTCCTTCTTCTTGGTCAACGCCTTCGCACCGCCGATAACCTCTGTTATCTCCTGCGTGATCGCTGCCTGTCTTACACGGTTAAATTCAATAGAAAGATCATGCAGCATAGCATATGCATTATCGGTAGCAGACTGCATTGCCATCATTCTGGCATTCTCCTCGCTGGCATAAGCCTCAACCAGCACACCATACAGAAAACCTGTTACATAGTTATATGCAACATTCTCTATTACATCCTGCGGTGAGGGATATATCAGATACTCGTCATCGCTGTTAATCTGTTCCCCCTGCTTATCTGTCATTTCACTCTTTAAAAACTCTTTGGTCTTAAGCGGAAGAACCTGATGCACATCAACCTCTGAACGCATACTGTTGATCATACGTGTATACACCACATACACACTGTCAATATTATCCCTTTTATAAAGCTCTACCATAAGCTCCGTGATAATCCTTGCACGGTGAATAGACGGATTATTAACGGAAAACTGAAAGTTCTCTTCAATATGACATCCCTGAGCGGTAAAATAACGCCTTCCAACCTCACCGATTACATAAAGACGGTAGTCTTCACACTGTGAAAGCAGCTTCATCGCTTCCTTCAAAACACTCTGGTTATAGGCTCCCGCCATTCCTTTATCTGCCGTCACCACAATGATTGCATTACGCTTCACCCATTCTGCCTGATCCTCCTCGCGGTTATCAAAGTATAAGTGCTGCATATCAGGAAAATGCAACAGAATGTCTGTAATTTCTTTCTGTAACGCATAAAAATACGGTTCCGTATTCTCTAATTGTTTCTTGGCTTTCCTAAGTTTCATGGAAGACATCATATACATGGCTCTGGTAATCTTCATTGTATCCTGAATACTCTTTATTCTGTTGGAAATCTCCTTAGCATTCGCCATTACAACACTTCCTTCTTGTATTCGTCACAAGCCTTAATGATCGCTTCCTTAATATCGTCAGTCAAGTCTTTAGACTGCTCCAATTCATTGATAATATCTTCGTGTTCATCAGACATATATTGCAAAAGATCATATCTGAACTGCTTTAACTTCTCCACCGGAAGATCACTGAAGATGTGTGCGTTGGCCGCCACCAATGTAATTACCTGATCAGCCATGGAAAACGGATTTCCTAACGGCTGTTTGAACAATTCCATTAATGCACGTCCGTGTGCAAGCTGCTTCTTTGTATTCTCGTCAAGATCTGATGAGAACTGGGTAAATACCTCCATCTCCCGATACTGGGCAAGATCAATACGAATACTGCCTGCCGCCTTCTTCATCGCCTTGGTCTGTGCCGCACCACCAACTCTCGATACCGAAAGACCGACATTAACCGCCGGACGCTGTCCTGCGTTAAAAAGTTCACTCTCAAGATATATCTGACCATCTGTAATTGAGATTACGTTAGTCGGAATATATGCAGATACATCTCCTGCCTGTGTCTCTATGATCGGAAGTGCCGTGATGGAACCTCCTCCTGCCTCCGGAGAAAGTCTTGAAGAACGCTCCAAAAGTCTTGAATGAAGATAAAATACATCACCCGGATATGCTTCACGTCCCGGTGAACGTTCCAATAACAGCGAGATTGCACGATACGCAACCGCATGCTTACTAAGATCGTCATAAATTATCAGAACATCTTTACCCTTAAACATAAAATACTCTGCCAGTGCAGTTCCGGAATATGGAGCTATATACTGTAAAGGTGCCGGATCTGACGCCGTAGCGGAAACCACAATGGTATATTCCATTGCATCTTTCTTCTTCAATGTATTAACCAGCTTCGCAATTGTAGATGCCTTCTGTCCAATGGCAACATAGATACATACTACGTCTTTCCCTTTCTGGTTGATTATCGTGTCTAATGCAATCGATGTCTTACCTGTCTGACGGTCTCCTATAATAAGCTCTCTCTGTCCGCGCCCGATTGGAAACATTGAATCAATCGAAAGAATACCTGTCTCCATCGGCACTGACACCGAAAGTCTGTCTACAATCCCGGGAGCAGGATACTCAATCGGACGATATTCATCTGTCTCAATCTCACCCTCGTTATCAATAGGTGCTCCCAATGCATCGATAATTCTGCCAAGGAACTGATCTCCTACGGGAATACCTGCCATCCTGCCTGTTCTTGCAACCCTGCTGCCCTCATGTATATCGGTGTCGCGTCCGAAAAGAATTACACCAATCTCATCTCTACGAACATCCTGCACCATACCCTTGACACCACAGTCAAAGATTACAATCTCTCCGTAACAAGCATGATCAATACCATCCACATTGACAATACCGTCACCCACATAATTGACGATACCTATCTCTTTGTTCTTAGCCTCTAACTCAAAATCATCAATATTGGAACGAAGAATAGATATAATATTCTCCTGACTGAAAGTGTTTCCCGTTGCAGAAATTGCATCTGACAATCGATCCTTTAACTGATTGATTCTTCCCTGCTCACTCCAGTCATATTCTTTTGTTCCAACTCTTAAAATAAATCCACTCTTTATAGAGGCATCCTCTTTGAGTTCTAACTGAATATCATCCCTCTTAAATTCCTTCGCAAGAAATCTGCGGATTCCTGAAAGCTGTTCATCAGTAGGAGCTGTTACATAGATAAGCTCAGCATACTGCTCCTTATCATCAGTTTCCTTGTCCAAGGTGTTATACTGCTCATAAATCTCATCAAACAGTGAGAAATCATCATTGTCACATAACACCTGCAAAAAATTACGAATTTCCCTCGGAAATACCTTACGAATAACCAGATGTTTCTTCTCAATCTCAACAGCAGGATTTTCAAAATCCACTCGAACCTGTGGCACAGCGTCTAAAATATCCTTTGTCTCAACAAGAAACTCTTTTGAAATACCTGCCTTACGCAAATCTGAAGCGTAATCTAATGCCTCCTGTGTCACTGTTCATCACCTGCTTTATCTAAAAATTGATTATAGAGAGAAGCATCTATATCAGCTCCGCTCTGTGTTCCCACTACCTTCCTGGCTGCATCAACAACCATATCTGCTATTTCCTTCTCGGCAGCTTTCATGATCTGTGACTTTTCATTCTCAGCCTCATTAACCGCATCCTGCCTTATCTTATCCGCCTTATCTTCGGCCTCGCTTACAATCTTCTTATATTGCTCGTCTGCGTCTTTTCTGGCAGCCTGCACAACCTGTTTCTTCTCTTCTTCGATATTTTCCAGAGAAGATTCATACTGTGCTTTTAATTCATCAGCCTCTTCCTGCCTCTTAGCGGCCTCATCAAACTGTTTATCCGCTTCCTCCTGCCGTTTTGCAATAATATTAAGAATCGGCTTAAAGAACAGGAGTCTCATTGCAATGAAAAGTATGAGAAGGTTCACAATGGTAGCAATAATATTGAATGCATTTATATTTAGCATATTATTACCTTGCCTTTCTCACTATTTTAACATCAAAATAATCATCAATGCGATAACGAAACAGTAAATAGCGGTAGCCTCGGCAAGGGCACAACCAAGAATCAATATTGTACGGATATCTCCTGCTGCCTCCGGCTGTCTTGCCACTGATTCTGCCGCCTTTCCTGTTGCAAGACCGATACTTATACCTGCTCCAAGTGCTCCGATAACTGCCAGTGCTGCTCCAACTGCTACTAAATTCATAATTTTTTCTCCTTTTCTTAATTATCTACTCTATCTCTTCACTTATGTAAAGCGACGTTAAAAACACAAATACGTAGGCCTGTAATAATCCGTCAAATATATCAAAATAACAGCTTAATACTGCCGGAATAATGACCGGTACTACAAGTTTAACAAGTTCCATAATAACAAATGCACCCAATACGTTACCAAAAAGTCGCATGCATAATGATAATGGTCTGGTCACCAGTTCCAATATATTAATCGGGGTAATCACCACAATAGGCTCAGTGAATTTATGAAGCCATTTCTTCACGCCTAAATGATAGATACCTGCACCTTCCACCAGCAAAATACTCATCGATGCCAATGCAATGGTAACATTCAAATCCTTCGTCGGAGATTTAAATCCGAACAAACCGATTATATTGGCAAAACCGATATAGATTAAGATGGTAGTGAGATACGGAACATAACGGCTTCCCTTTTCTCCAATCATCTTATCAACCATGCCGGTCAGCTTGGTAACAATCAGTTCAGCAATTGCCTGTCTCTTACTGATGTGATCGATTCGTAAATCTCTTGTTAAAAAGATTGCAAGGGCGATCAGGACTATCATGATTATCCACGTAACCACAACGGATTCCAATACATCGATTCCTCCAAAGACAGGAATTGTAAAGACGGGCTCACAATTCAACTCTTCCAACAGGCTATCAGCCAGTTTATCCAAACAATCATCTCCTTTACTTTATTCATTTCAATGAAGCATTGTACCTCTTTTTAATGGGAAAGTAAAGTAATTTCTCTCATAATTTCAAACCGGCATTACTTTCTCCAACACTTTTATCAGCTTCGTGACATCTATTGGCTTTGTTATATGTCCGTTCATTCCGGCATCTTTAGTCTTTTTAATATCCTCTTTGGTCGATCTGGATATAAGTGCAACGATTGGTATTTGTGACAGCTTGCGATTCTTAATCTGACGTATTTCTTTAGTTGCCTCATATCCATTCATAACCGGCATCATAACATCCATCAGTATGACATCATAATAGGATTTCTTTACCATATCTACCGCTTCTTTTCCGTTCTTTGCAACACTTACCTCAAAACCTAAATCAGATAAAGTAAATGCCACAATTTCCCTGTTCGTATCATTATCATCCACTAAAAGTGCATGTTTACCCGAAAAATCCGTTTCGATCGATTTCAGTAATTCATCCGATATCTCTTCTTCATGACTGTGTTTTTCTGCCAGTCCGATGTTATAATCAGGTATTATTCTGTTCTTTGGTTTCTTTCTCAGGTTATTAGGCAAATTATCCACAACCTTAGTGGTTTCTTTTATCTGTCCGTTATTTATATTCTCTTCTTTCTTTTTGGGGGTATATGATATATGCTCTCTTCCCACATCCTCCGATGCCGCATGCCGCCATATAACAACTAAGAATACCGCAACAAAGGACACAAGAATCGTCTCCTCAATAATAGTTTCATTGGTATGGTGCATGTAAACCGCTATGATTGAAAAAATCACGACCAGAATCATAAGCAGCGTGATAATCCACAGCTTTTTTTTCTTATCATTTTTCTTTTTTTCTTCTGACTTTTTTTCTTCTGACTTTTTTTCCTCCATAAGATAACCTCCTTATTATGTATATTCTACCAAATTATCTGTCTTTACACAACAACACAAAGCTTTTTTTCTGATATATTTTCTGAGGGTTACTATAGATCTCTTTCCTTCTTCTTTTTTAACAGAACATTCATATCAAGTTTATCCGGTGTTTCAGTTTGTGTTACCTTATTGCTATGATCGGTTTTCTTAACGGACGAACGCACTTTTACTCTTTCATTATTCCCTGAATTCCTCTCATTTTTCACATTATTATGTATAATCCCGCTTTCATTCATATCTTCCTTATTCGTCATCTTTTCCACCACCGTTTTTTCCCTTCTTCCGTTGAAAATGTCTTTAAACCGCACTGATCCCCGCAAAGCATATTCTTTGATTTTGCCCGCCACATCAAGGGAAAATCTCCGGATAATTATATCAAACATAAGTAAACCCATGGAAAGAACTATAAAGAACATTGAAAGAGGCACCTTACTGCTAACCCTCTTCGCATTCGATTTCCATATATCATCCTCAAAGGAAAGCTCTGTTCCATCCATCTGTTGAACGAACTGCGCAAGCATACCTTCATTTTCAGAAAACTGATATTCAGGTGAATACTGCTTAGCATAAGCAGTATTATAGCTCTTAACGGTTTCCTCACCATTTTTCTTTCTGATGCTTAGATTGTATATTCCTATCTCATCCGATGTGATATCCGCCTGATAACTGCCAGGCTTTATCGGATCCAATGTTATCTCCTCCGTCCCGCCTTTTTCATCTGATATAACAGCGGAAACCACCGTATCCTTATCATATTCCTCAGTTTCATATATTATCTTCGCCAGGTTACCCTCATTAACTATCTCCAGATCATCTCCCGAAAGATCGGTGTCTGATATTACATAGTGAATTATATTTGACCACAGCATAGGATAATTGTCCCAGGTGCCAAATGCAGCAGTCCATTCATTCGTTGCGTCACTGTTCCACGCAACAGTCCTTCCAAGTCCGCACTGCCATGTAGAAAGAATCGGATCACCCTTTGGCGATTCAAGAATAACGTCTGCTCTCGGCTTTGCTCTTGCCGCAATGTATCCGAAAAGTGCAGGACACCCATCATCCATCACTCCCGATAACATCTCATTATCACCGTTTATCACGGGATAAAACTCTTCATTGATCAGATAGTTGTTGGTCGAAAGATATACCTCTTTTGCAAATATTCTGGGAATGGAATTATTAACATCAGTATAGTAGAATCTTCCTCCGCAGATACCTGCAATCGAACTTAACATAACCTTATCGGACCCACTGCCAACCGCAACGGTCGAGACCGTGATACCCGCATTGTTGATCTGGTCAAGCAGCACATTATAATCACGAAAATCATCCTGCCCATCCGTAAGAAGGATTATATGCTTTATCCCGGCATCACTTTTCAGTATCCTTGCATACGCTTCCTCCAGTGCCGGATATATGCTTGTACCGCCTCCTTCACCAATAGTTCTTATCTTATCCGCAATCTCGTCTGCATCATTAACCTTGGATATGGGAACCGTCCAATTGTATTTATCATCAAAGGCAAGTACCCCCGCCTCATCAGTCTCCCTAAGCTCATTAACGCCGGATATAGCTGCCTGCTTGGCAAGCTCGAGTCCCGTAACAGACGAATCCTCCTCGGAAGGGGATGTCATACTTCCCGACTGGTCTATGACCATAACCATAGCCATCTTAGGAATCTCCTTCTCCCCCTCTATATCCATGTCAACAGGAAGTATCTCCGAAAGCTCGGTATCTCTGTAGCCTCCAAGTGCGTAACTGTTATCACCGCCTATACATATATATCCTCCCGAATAATCTTTGACATAGGTTTCCAGGGTTTTTGCAAAATCTCTTCTCAGATCGTCATAATGAACATCAACTGTTATGACAGCTTTATACTCATTAAGCTGTGAAAGAGAAACAGGCACACCGCTTGCCGTCACCTTATCAAAATCAATATTGATTGCAGTCAATATCTTCTCGAATTCCTCTGTATTGCCGGGCTTCCCCTCCACTATCAACACTCTGGGTTTACTCTCTATCTGCGAAAATGTAACATATGTGTTGTTGACGGAAATCGTGTCCTCATCCGGTTCTATCACAGCCTTATACTGCTCGATAGTTCCTTCTTCTCCCACATCCTCGAATACGAACTGATTACTGCCCTTAGTCAGATGAATCTCCTTCTGTCCTTTGGAAACCCTGCCGGAATATAGTGAGAGTATGGCATCCGTCTCAACATTGGACTTAACGGAAACAGCGATATTATAATGATCTCCCGCATGAATAACGGATGGTGTTTCAAGACTGTCAATATATACCTCGCTGTTTTTCGACACGGAGTCGTTAAGCGGAATCACATATAATTCCACATCTTTATTTTTCATATTCGAAGCTGCAAGACTGATGCTGCCCTCATTTTCGCAACCATCCGTTATTAGCACAAGACGCTTTGTAACTCCGTCGCGGAACATGGAACAAGCCGAGGTAACTCCGTTTTCTATGTTGGTCGCAGTAGTTATCGGTGCCGCGTTAAGTCCATAAAAAGCCTTGCTGTCAGTCATAAACTGTTCTACCACAGTATTCTTTCCGAAGAGCACAATTCCCGCCTGATTCTTCTTCGGCATAAGTGCCATATTATCCTTGAGATATTTTTCAACCGCAGCCAAATTCCCCGACATACTGTCGGATACATCCACAAGGAATATGGTCTCTACCTTCCTCTGCTTTTTCGTAATGGAAACTCCTGAAATCGCAAGTATAATACACGCAAGCAGTATACCCCTTATCACAAGGAACTGCTTCTTTTTACCCGAATGCACCTGAAGATGATAGATAATCCCTTCAATGATAAGTATAACTATTGCAAGTATCAGCAACAGGTTTCTTATTGCTCTGCCTCCTGTCTTTGTCTTGTCAAGAATCCCGTTCTTGCTGACATTCTCTATCGGTATCACATCGGATTCATCAATCGGAAAATTATTGATCTCCGACTGAATCCCGTCACCGGTCAGCAGATATTCCGTAAGCTGCGACATGAATACAGGGAATTCCGTCTGCAGTGCAAGATCGGTATTATGAATATCAAAGCCTATGACTCCCATACGATGCGTGCCTGTATCACCATAGTATCCAACCACGTTGCCTTCCCCGGCTGCAATAATAGCATTTGCCCACTGCGGAAGCTGATAGGTATAAGCTTCTGTCACTCCAAAAGTATAATCCTCTACATACCCGGTAACATCACTCTTTTCAAAATGCAGCATACAGTCTGTGACATTAGCGTTACTCTTTAAAATGTTCGTTTCATTTGTCTCAGTATTCCCGGAGGCTGTTACAAAAGACGGGATATAATCATAATTTATAATTAAATACGCAGCATTATCCGGCACTGTTGAAGCATCAAAATCATCAGGAATACTTATTCCGTCAAACACATACAGATTAAAATCATCGGCCTCGCCAAGTACATTTAACCCCTCCGCTTTATACACTTCTGCCCCGTCAACCAGCGAAAGTGACTTCTCAAGAAACACATTACCCTCAGAGATAAGAAGAACCTTTCTGTTATCATTCGATGAAACAGCAATGCTTGAAATATTATCCGCGATCAAAGAATCTTTTTCCGATAATTCTGCACGAAGAATCAAACCATTTTTAATTACATTCTCCGGCAGATTAACTTTTTTAAAATATACGATTTTACTTTCTTCCGCTTCAACCGTAACATTCTGCACATCTGCAATATCCTTGTCAAGATATAAGCTGACATCGGTGGTTGCTTTTCCGGTGCCATGATTGGTGACCTTACATATTGCCTCAATAAAGACAGAATCCTTAATCGCATAGTTAACATAATCAACCGACAGATTCTCTTCCTTGCTGTATATACTTTCAACCGACAGAGAAATCTTATCATTATTCCTCTTAAAGCTTTCATAATCGAATTCGGAATCTGTATAGCATACCACATCCACATTATCCATATTAGAGACCAGGGAACCTATGATACCGGATGCAACATCCAGTGTTCCCGACACCTGCACCGGCTCAAGCTCGCCAAGTCTTTTCTTCGCAATGGATTTATCCTGCCCCTGATACACTATATGTGCCTCATTATCACAGGCAACTATTGTGACAATACCGGAATCATTTACTCCGTCAAGATAATTCTTTGCACCGGAAATTCCTTCGTCAAGCCTTGTCATACCTCCATTACAGATGGTTCCCATACTTGCACTTGTATCTATCACAAGAACTGTATTACGTGTAACAATACCTCCGTTTCTGATAACCGGTGCCATAAGGGCTAATATCAAAATAAGCATAGCTATGATCTGCAGATACATGAGAATATTATGTTTAAGCTTTTCAAAAGGAGTCTTCGCCTCAAGATTTTTATAGATTTCCTGCCACAGTATTGCGGAAGAAAAGGGCTGATCCTTAACCTTTTGTTTTAAAAGATATAATAAAATGATCACCGGGATGAAAATTAAAAACGCCAGTGGCCACAAGTTTGAAAATGTCATTGTGTTCTCCTTATTTTAATCGCCTGTTCCAAAGCTAATTAACCAATGCAGTCAACTCAATACTTATATTTATAATTCAATCAAACAGCAAATATATTCCGGGTTTCCTAACATCTCGAAATAATACCCGCAAAATCCGATAATAGTACTTCCACAAGATCTTCATCTGACACTGTGCTGATAAAATGCGCACCATACTTTCTTGAAATCCTTAACAATTCTTTCTTCATACCATCAAGCCTTGCCTGATAATTCTTAATCGCCGCATTGGACATTGTAATTTTGACACGTTCATCTGTCTCCATATCTAATATGTTAACAGTCCCCTCGTAATCTATATCAATCTCTTCCCGTGCAAGTATCTGTATCAACACAACCGTCTGCTTGCGACTAACGAGGTATTTGACTGCATTTTCCACACCGTCAGCATCCATAAAATCACTGACTATAATTGATACTCCTCCCACCGGCACAGGACAGGTGGATATGCATTTACTTATATGCGTCTCACCTTTAAAGGTTATGCGCTCCAAATTCTTTAACAGATGTGAGAATGCAGCGTTGCCGGATAATCCTTTACCATTAATTAAATGTTCACCTTTCATCTCATTAATGAAAACTCTGTCAAGATTATTCATGATAATGTACGAAAGGGCTGCTGTTAATCGCAATGCCATCACGGATTTCTTCTGCTCTCCAAACTCCATGGAGGCACTGGTATCAACAAAGAAACGGAAAAGTCCCTCTTTCTCCTCCATAAACTGCTTGATATAAAGCTTGTCCGTTCTGCCATATGCATTCCAGTCTATACGTCTTATATCATCACCCGGCATATACTCACGAAAATCAGAAAACTCCACAGAGCTGCCCTTTGCACCGGACTTTCTGCTGCCGCTCAACCCTTGATTGAGACTCATGTTCAGTGACATTTTAACCGTGTTCAATTTTTCAAAGAATGAATGGTTAAATAATTCTTCGTCCAAATCTCTTCCTCACATTTTTAAAAATTTATAGGTGATTGCGAAACTCCGATTTACATCTTATTAATTGTGCACATTATATAGTTCCTTTTACAGACCTGCCAGTATCTCTGATATTACTGTGTCGGTACTCACCCCATCGGAAACCGCCTCAAAGTTAAGTGCTAATCTGTGTCGTAATGCCGGATACGCAACGAATTTGATATCCTCAAAAGCCACATTGTACCTTCCCTCCATAAATGCCCTCGCCTTGGCAGTCTTAATTATCGCCTGAGCTGCACGGGGGCTGGAACCAACCTCCACATACTTCTTTGTAATTTCCAAAGCCGAGTCACTTTCCGGGTGTGTTGCGACAACAACTGACATAGCATAATCCATGACTGCATCAGCAATAGGCATATCTCGGATGACTTCTCGGATTGCAAGGATATCCTCTCCCGTCATAACAGGTGTTATGTCAACCTTTTCATTGGTAACAGTAATATTCATTATCTGCTTTAATTCTTCTTTCGTCGGAAAATCCACCAGCAACTTGAAGATAAATCTGTCTAACTGTGCCTCGGGAAGCGGATATGTTCCCTCGTTCTCAATCGGATTCTGGGTTGCCAGTACCATAAACGGTGACGGAAGTTCATAAGTTGTCTTTCCTACCGTGACCGTCTTCTCCTGCATGGCTTCAAGCAGAGCAGACTGCGTCTTAGGTGTGGCACGGTTAATCTCATCGCCAAGCACAATATTGGCAAATACCGGTCCCGGCTCAAATTGAAACACATTATTGCCGTCCTGTTTTATTATAAGGTTAGTTCCTGTCACGTCGGCAGGCATGAGATCAGGCGTAAACTGAATACGTGAAAACGAGGTTGACATAACTTTCGATATTGCCTTTACAAGCTCTGTTTTTCCAAGTCCCGGTACACCCTCTAATAGAACATTTCCATCTGCAAGTATTGCCAGCATAACCTGTCTTATAATGTCCCTCTGCCCGATTATTCCCTTTCCAATCTCCGCCTCACAGGCTTTGACCTTATCTATCATTTCCTGTAATTGTTTCTCGTCCATGTATCTTCTCCTTCTTGTCTATATTTCTATAATACCATTTAGTTAAGTTTGCGAGTAGCTTATGACAGACGCAAGAGTACCGGGAATATGCAGTGTTTTGTATTCCTGCTGTACGGAAATAAGAGTTTCTAAGTATCCCGGATAAGTTCTCTTGCCGTACGCGGCACGGTGTGAAGTCGACATCCTGTCTCCCTCACACCTGCCGGACATAATGGTTCGGTCTTAGCAGAAGCTAGCAGAAGCTTCTGCGTCCTTCGGACTTGAACCTTCTGAGACCTATCATATGGGCAGTTCTAAGGTTCGTGGCAAGCACTCACCAAGAACTGCTCCGCTTGTCCGGCATCCGCTGGGAATACTTACGGGATACTAAGAACCTCTAATTTCCTTCCAGATGTCATACAAAACACCGCATATTTCCGGTACTCTTACTGTCTGTGGATGCTACTATTTATCATGGTCCTTATCTTCAAAACTGCCCATCTTAAAAGCAATCGCATTATTCGGCAAATCCGGATATTGAACTTTACCGCAACCACTTAATAATAGTATAGTTAAAATCATAGAACATATAGTAAATTTTTTTAATCATAATTATGTTTATTACCTCATGTTAATAATTTGATAAAGTATACTACACGATAACAGGTCAGCTATCAATAATATTAATGTGATTATAAATTGCTTTGTAAGATAGAAATATGACAGTTTATAATTTTCAACGAACAGCCGGCATGTGGATATAAGGGTTCAGTCCTATAGCATTTTAGTAAGGGATTAGAGCTTCTTGGTGTCCCGTAAGTTTCCTAGCGATGCGAGCCACGGATGGCGAGCAAGGCGAGATTGAGACAGGATGTCGAATTGAAGCCGGTCGCGGACGGTATATAAGCCTTGGCGGGACACCTAGAAGTCTCAATCCCGTCTAAACAGCCATAGGACTGAACCCTTATATCCGCCTGTCGGCGTCCGTCAAAAAAAAAATAACCAAACCACAGTTTATTCCAACCCATCAAAATAATCCCTTATCTTCTCCTTCATCTTTCCGGGATAGTTAGACCCATTCACCTTCTTATATGCTTTCTCCTTATACTGACCGGATACCTGCCCATAACTTATCTTATTGCCGGACCATGTATTAGACTGGCTGCTCTTTTCCTTTGTGCTTGTATCATTACCATTTGCCTTGCCTGTAAGGTCATCATCATTACCGGCAGTACCGTCCGGTATCGTTACATTCTCATTAACCTTAGCTTTTCCCTCTACACCATTCTTACTGCCTCTGTTCCAACCTGAACCGCTTCCGTTTCCGTTCCCGGAACCATTATTACTGCTTTGTCCCTGATTTCCCTGTCCGTCGCCGTTCCCGGAACCATTATTACCGCTTTGTCCCTGATTTCCCTGTTGCCCGCTGTTGCCCTGACTGTTCCTGCCGGAATAATTATCTGAATTACCATTATCATCAGAGTTTTTGTCAGAATTACCGGACGGATTACCTGATGAATTATAAGTCATATCAGAGCCTTTTAAATCATTTTTGACATTGTTAAGAGCCTGATTTGCAGCTATATAATCACTGTTTGAATAATCTGAACTCTTGTATTCTTTGGCAGCATTTTTGAGTGCATCACTCCCACTTGTCTCTGCGAGCTTGTTAAGCTTCTCATAAGCATCATTCTTTGACTTCTCACCACCTGTGGCTGCTTTTTCCATAGCCTCTTCTGCTTCCTTCACGGCTTCCTCTATCCTCTTTGCCTGATCTGCCTTATTCTGTTCCACAGCCTCCTCAAGGGTTTTCTTTGCAGACGTATCGGAAAGTGTTTCGGCAGACATCTCCATTTTCTTGGTTATCCTGTCCTCCGCCTTTTTAATATCCTCAACCGACTCTGCAAGCTTCATTTCCTGCTTTGCCTGTTCTATCTGTTTATCAAGATCAGCCTTCTCTATTTCACTAAGCTTATCTGCCTTACTAATGTCCTTCTCTACTTTCTCAAGCTTAGCGATTTCCTCTAAGCTCTCTTTTTTCACCTCGTGTTTCGTGATTGCCTGCCTCTTGGCGGGAGCATCCCATGCAGCAGTCACTCCGAATATAATTGCCAATAAAACAAATGCCACACTCTTTTTCCACGATATGGTGAGAGGAAATTCTTTATTAATTCTGAAACCATCTATAACCTTCAATGCGTCTTTTTTCTGAAGAATACTAAATGCATCCTCCCGTCCTGCAAGCTCCAAAGCAGTCGTAAGCTTTTCCTTGTGTCCCCTTGCATCCGCTATCAGTGCTGATTTTTCAAGCGATGGTGTTCTCTTTATCCCGGACACTATACCTACAATTACAGACAGCACAATAAAGCCAACCGAAACGGGTATGGCATAATATAAAGGTATCCACAAAGAAAGCAGCGAAATGAAGACAGCACAAAGCAAGCCTGCAGAAAGTGATACCAACAAAGCATCAAGAACTGACTGCACACGCTGTCTTTCCCTTACCTTCTTCACAAATACCAATATCTTCTCATCCATTATATTATGTCAACCGCCTTTTATTATCCGATAATTCCCAATCAAGTTTTCGCATACGGATTCACATACTCACACATTGGGTGTATTGTTATCGACCACTACCTTCTTTCTCTTCACCTTACCATTAACTCTTCCCGCAGCCAGTTTAAGAAAACCATACGCAATCAGAAGATTGATAATCATGGAAATCGGAATCCAGAAACGATAAACTACCGACATAAAGGCTCCTGCATTAGAATCTACAACAATATCATAAATCGAACTGTCAGATAACGATCTAAGCATAAAATCAAACAGAGGTGAATACGGATTAATCAGGAATATAAGTGCGGAGTTCGAAAAATAATCAATATTGGTATTGACCGAACTAAGATAGTATGTTCTTGTAATCGCATCTCCAATAAAATAAATGAGTACTGTCCCGACAATAATTCCTATACCTATAACTATCGTAAGTATTGTTGCCGCAATAGATTTCTTCACAAGACTTGAACAGAATATTCCGACACTTCCCACATATATCCCAAGATAAAGCAGCATAACGAAAAGGCCTAACAGATTCCACCACGAAAGCCCTCCGAGAACAAATGCTATAGCCATCACCGGAATGCTTGCTATCATATACATCATAACCATCATCATGGCCGACCACAATTTACCCATTACAATAGAAAACGGAGAAATCGGTGTAGTTAACATAATATCAAGTGTCTGTTTTTCTCTTTCTCCCGATATGGCACCTGACGTAATAACCGGCACCATAAGACTTAACAAACCACACTCCGCAAATCCCAGCACAGGGAAAAGCACCACCAGACTCTGATACGAATATCCACCGTAATTGACTGTGAATCCCGTAATAATCAGGATAAACACAACAATAGCAGTAAGTATTCCGCTCACAGCCATTATAGTCCATGACATCTTCATACTTCTGGAGCCGACCACCATCTCCTTTTTAAGAATAGGATTAATATGCAGTTTATTTTTCATGGATTATTACCTCCCGTAATCTCAAGAAATAGTGATTCCAGATCCTCTTTATCTTTATAAAAACCACTAACATTGATTCCCTCATCGATCAGGTGCTTAAGAAGCTTAGCTGAAGCAGCCTCGTCACCACTGAAAGAAACCAGCACCTCATCCTGAGTGAAGTTAACTTTAGTTACATTGGGCTGTTCCATTAAAATCCTGTAAATATCCTCCGTTTTTGCATCTGCTTCTTCAACATCCTTCGATGTATCCTCTCAACATCCTCCGCCGAAGTTTTATTATCGTCATCAATCTCCTTCTTAACATCCTCAAAGTTATTCATATCCGCGATTCGAATATGAATTCTTGTATTTCCCCCGGCATGGTTCATTACCTGATCCACACGTCCTGCTGTTACAAGATGTCCTCTGTCCATGATTCCTATACTGGTACACATCTCCGAAAGTTCAGGCAGAATATGTGAGCTTATGATTATAGTCTTTCCCATAGCACCCAGATTCTTGAGTACCTCTTTCATCTCAAAGCGTGCTCTCGGATCAAGGCCGGAATTAGGTTCATCAAGCACCAAAAGATCCGGATTATGTATGAGTGCTCTGGCAACACAAAGTCTCTGTTTCATGCCTCGTGAAAGTGTATCCACGAACACATCCTTCTTATCCGAGAGATTGACAAGTTCAAGCAACCCGTCTGCAATCTCATCTACGTCATCCCTGTTCATACCATACATTGAACCAAAAAATTCCATATATTCCATGGTCTTAAGATTATCATATACCCCGAAGAAATCCGGAACATATCCAACCTTTCTCTTGATGTCATCAGGTGATTTCAGTGCATCCACGCCATCTACCATAACACTTCCGCTCGTTGCATCTAAAAGTCCGCATACAATCTTCATGGTCGTAGTCTTACCCGCACCGTTAGGTCCGACAAATCCAAAAATCTCGCCCTTATCAATATGCAGATTAAGATTATCCACTGCAACAAACTTCCCATATCTCTTAGTCAAATTCTCTATATTTAACATACATGCCTCCCCGATCTTCAGTCTATGCCCGCCGATATTCTGGGAATATAATAATCATTGCCATCTTGTTCTTTATCATATCTCAGTTTAATTATCCCATGGCTCATATACTTTTCAAGCTCATCTCCGGACAAGGTATCACTGTTTTCAAAAATCCTCTCAAAATCTCCCGTATCCATATTAAATGCATACACATCCGCATAATGTCCGTATTCAATATCAGGTCTGTTAATCGTAAGTTCTGAAATCCTGTTGCTTTCATCAAAAGAATAAGTAATAGTCACCGAACCTGCTCCATACATGTAGCCATCTTCGGTATCATAATCTCCCTGCCAATCGACCGCAAACCCAGATATGCTCGGATAATAGTTCTCCGACACGTCACTGTACATCTTTTTAAAATCATTCATAATAACGGCAACACCGGAATTCTTGACCTGCATGGAATTTATGAGCTCCGATTTATACGAAAGCACCGTTCCCCACACATGCCCCACGCAGTATTCTGACGTGTTTACCAAATCATACTCCACTGCACTGTCAATCTTATACATCTGATATGTATATGAAGGAGCATGTGAATTGTTATACAGATTGTCAAAGAATCCATATCCCTGAGAATCCATTACTTTATCGGGATCAATCTTTACTGTCTCACCCTTTTTCATATCACCTGCTCTGTAGAAATGATTCTCATACGTCACCACCACATCCGAAAGATCATATGCAGTATCATTTGTCACCGTACCTGTAAATCCCATTGTCGTACAATCTAAATCCAATGTTATATTACCTATATCCTCCGTATTAGCTCTACCCATTGCAAATTTAAACTCATCAAACACAGTATTACTGTTCAATATAAGTTCAGTACCTGTTCCGTTATCCGTAAACAGATAATCATATTCCCCTTTCTCCGCAGATGATACATCACCGAAAAGGCCGGCATTATACTGATCATAGTTAAACCGGAACTCATCATATTCTTCTGAAAGCTCAAAGGTGTATTGTCTCGCACGCGGACATATAATCTCAGAATATACCGTCTCATATGAGCCTCCATCATAATCTCTTATAAGGGAGAACGAATTAAACAGCGGTCTGTTGATTCTATACAGAAAGCTTGTACAATAAATGATTCCTGTAAACACAAGAGAAACTATCGGGATAGCAATCCATATCTTCTCTCTCTTGTTAAGCTTCTTTAAGATAAGGTAAAGAACAGGTCCAACCAATACTACATAAACCGTGAGCAACAATCCATAAAGCAATGCACTCGGTCTCTTAATATCCTCCGCTACTATTGAATCGATATCCGCATTCAAATCTACCTGACTACCGGAATAACCGTTAACCAGATTATTCTCTGTCACCTGACTTACCGACCGTGAAAGGAGTAATGTAACAACATCTGACTTTCTTTGATAGGAGCCAAACGGCTCCATTGAAAGACTGTAAGAAAGCACAACAACCCTGCCAAGTCCAACCCGCTTCGCATAAGCCGACTTGTCATTTGAAAAACCATTCAACTCTTCTCCACCATCAAGCACAAATCCCATACATTCAACGTTGTCAAGCGTTAACTGTTCATCAACAGTATTCCACGAAAGAGACTTCTTCTCTATATCTCCCAATGTTCCTGACACAAAATCGTCTGTAAATCCCGCAAGAACATTCTGATAATTACTTCCCAGTGAAAGAATAAGCACACCGCCACGTTCCACCCATCTCTTCAATGCATTATACTGTTTCTCTGAAAACGTAGATGTGTCATAATTGTCAATCACGATATAGCTTACTCCTTTAAGCACCTGGACATCCTCCGGAAAACTGTCCTTATTTAACTCCACAATACTGACATTTCCCGCACCGGTACCATACTGTGCACTTATACCATTTATATAATTGACACCACTGTAATCATCAGATAACACTCCCACAAGCACCGATTGTCCGATACTCATTAACTCCGGAGCATATTTCTCCTCATAGACAACCTTATCATTATCATTTAGCAATGACAGATAAACATATCCCGAATCATTCGGTGAATTAATCGTCATCCTATATGTCTTAGCCTCTCCTGCCGCCAAGGTTATCTTCTTACCATACGCTGCAACCCGACTTCCGTAACTTCCGTCGGGAAGCAGTCTAAGCATCCCGCTAAAATTCTCCTTACTCTTTACCGTGACCGTAATCTGCATGGGACTGCGATATAATGCCAGCCCATCAAGTCCATACTCTGCAGTTACGGAAAAATCATCATTCTTCTTTACGATCTTCGCATTCTTACCGGCCGCCTTTCCCGACACACACGGAATAAAAACCGCCACCAATATCAGACACAATACTAATATTCTCAAACATTTACGCATTCTTATTATTACCTCTTATACTTTCCTTGTCGTACAAATGACACATGTCCGGCTTTCGCCTGCATCTTATCATACTGCTCATACATATCCTGCACGCTGTTCTCCAGCAGAAAATAGTGCTTGATATAAGGTACTAACAGTACCATAAGCATTAGCAACAGCAGTCCGATCCCAATAGAGAAATTGTCCAGTGCATAAAGAAATGTGATAACCGTCAACAATGCAAATAACACTGTTACAATAAGATGTATGAACCGTTCATGTGCAAAAAATGCAATCTGTACCAGATGCTTTCTCATCTCCTCATCCCAGTCAATGTTCTCATCTTCACTCTCAATTAATTTATCCACATATGCCATATATTGTCTTATCCTGTCAGCCATGTTAGTCTCCCTTCTGATTCAGAAAACCCCAAAACATATATTTTTTTTAATATACCATATATTTCATAAAATGGCAAAGTTATCTCTTAAATACTCCTCACTTTCTCACACTGTCGGCAACACATAACGCCCCCCACCCAAGAAGAGCAGACGGCACATTCTCCTGTGTCGCAAACGGTCTGGCACCACGAATGAGTGATGCCCTGAGTTTTTCGCCATACAGGTATCTGTCATTGCCATCCACAATTCCGTATTGCATAAGAAGTGCTGCCGCACCTGTCACGAACGGTGCAGCGAATGATGTTCCCGAAAACTCCCCATATCCGCCACCTACACGGGTAGAATTAATCGCGACTCCCGGAGCCGCAATATCCGGCTTTGCAAGAGTAAAGGATTCTCCCGGCCTAAGATTCAATCCTCTTCCGGAAAATGCTGCATAAGTATCATTTCCCGAGTCATATGCTGAAACAGATATAACATATCTGGCTGTTGAAGGAATTGACAGGGTATTGAATATATCAGGGCGTGAAAATGATACCTCAGCCGTAGTACTTCCCGCCACCGGCAGCCACATTTCATAATTCCCGGATACCACTCTGAAAGGACTCATAATTATCTTCCACACTCCCGATGTTATATACTGTCCCTCTGCTCCGAACGATATGTATATCTCCTGTTGTGGATTATACGGTGTCGGCATCCCATAGTATGCAGATATAATATTTCCTGACACCGAGAACAGCTGCACCTCCGAATAACCCGATATAGGACCAATCCTTCTGCCAAATGGTGTTTCTACATACACATCAAAATCATCCTGTAATGACTTCCATATCTGAAGATTAAAGGATTGCAGATAATCACCGGCAAATATCTCAACAACCTCATCCTTTCCCGTCTGCAGAACCCCTGACGCATGCCTCGCCGTAATACCCTCATTACCCGTTCCAACAATTACAGAGGTTCTAAACGTATCGGCAATTGTATCGAGATACCTTTCTAAGATACTGTCTCCGTTATGAGCCCCGTAATTGTTGCCAAAGCTTATATTGATGGCGATAGGTTTACCAACAGAAACCGCATACCTCACCGCATAATCCACCGCCAGCATAAGCTGTGTAGTTCTGGGAAACCCTCTGTCATCAGTATTGCCAAGCTTAACCGCCACAATTTCCGCTTCAGTTGCCATTCCCGAATTACGCCCTCCCGACGCCCTTCCGTTACCCGCCATAATACCAAGCACTGCCGTTCCGTGTCCGGTACCGTCATATTCAGGTACAAGCTCCCCTCCATATGATACCGGCTCCCTGATTGCAATATTAATATCCTCATCCGTATATAGACTCCCCGTCCTAAACCCTGACGGAGGATTACCCGGAATAGTCTGATCCCACAAACGCACTATACGGGTTGTGCCATCATCATTTTGAAAGTCAGGATGATATATATCAACTCCCGAATCCAGACACGCCACCAGCGTTCCCCTTCCCGTAAGATCATAGTCGGGAAGTCTTATTCTGGAAACACAGGAAGCATTTACCCCATTCATCTGAGATAACAGCAGTGACTTCGGTTTTTCTATATAATCAATCTGAGGATATTCAGAAAACACGGATATAAGAAAGCGGGGAATCCGCACAATAGCGTATCCCCCCAATAATTCCTCTATACTTATATCAAGTTCTTTACGAATGTTGTCCACATCACCCGTATATCTTATGATAAGCTCCCACTCGTCAAAATATTCATCATAGCCTACATCCAAATCCAGGCTGTTCTCCCGCACACGGTCGGGAACATTTATCGCCAGATATAGATCCGGACTTATCTTTCTCTGATCCATGGCACAATCTTATCATGCTCCACCAATTGTTGTTATATTATATGTTCGTATCTATTCAGCTATGCCTCATAGATACACGACAGACATGGTGCTACACACATTCCGGTATGCCTTTCTCATCGGGATGCTTTTCTGTATTTCACTCTCCGAACAAATCCTTAAGCACCTCCTCGGCACTCATATCCGCATAACCATCCGGGTCTGAGAGAATACAGGTATCCCCATCAGTATTCCACCTCATCTGCCCGTAATGTGACAGATAGGTTGCTCCTTTACTCACCTCAGGATATCTCTTATACCAAGCCGGATAATATTTCTTCATATATTTTCTGGCAAGCTTACAGGCATCACTGTTCTTAGCACCCGATGGTGTTACCGTCCCGGAAAGCTGTACTCCCGGAGGTGAAGCATGTGCAATAACCACGCTCCCGTCATCACACTGTCCCACCACTATCCACACATGCCCGCAGCACGTACATGTGGAGCTCATTATATCACCGGGCTTATAATCTTTTACCTTATCGGTATCGATATACTCACCAAAGCCCATATCCGCGAACTTCTTCGCCTGCTTTGATGCACTGTGTACATAGCCTTTCTTACCATTCTCCGTATTCATTACATTATAAATGCACCATCCGACATATCCTGAACAATCAAGACCGTCATGAATCCGGTAGCGGTAATTACGGTAGTTATATCCTGCCTTCTTATTCTTTGCAAAGCTTCTCCACGATGCAGCAAGCCCCGTACTCTTCGCCTCTTTTCCCGCTGCCGTGTCAGCCTTATTCCATCCTCCGCCCCACACATACATTGTATTCCCCATAGGTGCGATAGCAGTACGGAGAAAATTCTTTATGGTAGATTTCCCATTCTCCGGCACAGTAGTATATACCTTATCTGATATCCTGCTGTATATCCTGCTGCTATTCTTACCTGATCTATACGCAACCACATAATAATGATATTCGCAGCCGGGAATTCTGTCTTTAAGTATGACCTTGCATTTTGTTGTCCGCTTGACACAGACAGGTTCCGATGAAGGCTCACTTGTAACTGTGCTTTCCATCTTAACATCACCAATATTCCCCAACCCGTCACCGCCAATAATCTGCTTAGAGCCTTGAGCCTTAACATCTTCTACCCACTCATATACCTCATATCCCGAGGCACCGTTAAGACTCTCCCATGTCACCACAACAGTCGATTCCACCATCAACCTTCTTCTTATTAAATGAATCCTTTGCATATACATTGAATGATAATAATATACTCATAATACATACTATTCCGAATGTATGTATAATATATTACCTAATAAAAAATTTTCAAAAATCTGTAACACATTCTTATTCCCGCCATATTATAGTATTGCAAAGATAATTATGGAGGAATTCCTTATGGGTGACTTATCAGCAACCAATTGCGGTTGCGGAAACAACAACTGTACCTGGATCATCATTCTCATCCTTCTCTTCTACGGCTGTGGCAACGACAATGGCTGTGGTAACGGCTTCTTCGGAGGAAACGATGGATGGGGCGGTGGAAACAACTGCTCATGCATCATCATTATTTTACTTCTTCTCTGCTGCTGTGGAAATGGCAACAACAATAACAACGGCTGTGGCTGTGGCTGCTGATTCCAATTCTTATGCAGATGGGGAACCATTCCGGTTCCCCTTTTTCTATTCACGAACAATGTCATTAACT
>CAJOLO010000049.1 GCA_905235345.1 uncultured Lachnospiraceae bacterium | reverse complement strand
AGAAAGATGAGCGAAACCAAAAAGAGAGCTGCAATTATCAGTGCGATGGAAATTGAGCTTTCATATATAGATGATTTTTTGAAAGAACGTGACGGATGGGAAAAAACAGGTGATGATGAGTACATCAACCGTGAAAAAAATCTTGAAGTAGTCACGAAAGTGCTTGGCGTGGGAAAGGTGAATGCGGCATATCAGACGGCAGATTTGATCACCGCATACCATCCGGATCTGATCATCAATGTAGGTTATGCCGGTGGTCTGGTAAAAGACGCAAAGACCGGAGATGTGGCGATCGGAACCGAGTATGTACAGGTGGATTTTGTTCCGTATCTGGATATTAACCGTCCTGATATAGCGGACAGTTCGGCAGATGTGGTAACTGCTTTGGAGAAAAAAGCAGAGGAACTTAATATTCATGCTGTATCCGGTAAGATCGCAACAGGGGATTTCTTTTTACACGATAGCAGACAGAAAGCAGAGATCATAGAGGAATATCATCCAATTGCTTTTGACATGGAGTCAGCGGCGATCGCACAGGTCGCAACGAAAAAGGATACTGAGTTTGTCTCAATCCGAACATTTTCGGATCTGGCGGATGATGACGCACCGAATGCCTTCGAAGAAGGAAAGCTGATTCAGGAAGGAACAAGGATTCCGATCGAACAAAGACCGGTGGTGCTTGCCCTTACCACATTAGAGGAATTATAGACTATATACTATATGAAAAGAGAGGTAGATTAATATGGCATTGAATAAAAAAGATATAGAAACATATCTGGTAGAAAATAAAAGCCTGGTATTAGCAACCGTTGATACGAATGGAGATCCACAGGTCCGTCATATTGGAGGATATGGAGTGGATGGATTGGATATATATTTTTCTACGAGCAGGATTTCCGATAAGGTTGAACAGATAGATGCTCATCCGGAGGTTGCGTTATTGTTCCAGCATGAGGGACAGGTGATTCCGAATCTGAAAAATATTACCATTTACGGAAAGGCGGAAAAGCAGACGGGAGATGCATTTAATAAAGCTTTAGAGATTATTAAAGTGAGAAGACCACAGGCAAATGCGGATGAGGAAAAATCAGTAATCTATAAGATAAACGCAAGCAGAATTAAAGTGTTGGATTTTTCAAAACAGCCACCGGTGGAGGAAGTAAAGGCAGAAGACGTAAACTAACTGATAATAGTTGTGTTGAAAGTTGAAGGATAGGGAGTGAGAATGAATATGAAACAATTATACAGTTCATCCGGAGGGATTATACGCTGTTGTATTTGGCAAGAGGATATTAGAAAAGAGAAAAGAATAGAAGACATCAGACCGGACAACCGGAGGGTATTACAAGTAGGGTAGCTCTCTGAACCGGTCTGTTTTTTTATAATAAATGAAAGGAATAGAAGAAAGATGAAAAAAAAGAATACATGGACAAAAGTTTTTGCGTTGCTTACGGTTGCTGCGTTGGGATTGACTGCATGCGGAACCGCAGATACAGGAAGTACGAATAATGATAAACAGAGTAATGATAAGGTTGCTGCGGCCGGTATCACAGATAGTAAAGATGGTGACAGCACCACCGGGGATTTGATTACGATTCGCGTCGGTGTATGTGCAGGTGATGATCGTCAGTATTTAAAGATACTGGATAATCACACTGATTTTTTGAAAGAACGCGGAATTAATTATGAGACAACTGAATTTGCTGCAGGAATCAATACGATTGATGCCATTACGACAGGTCAGATTGATATCGGAAATTTTGCAGACTATGCAGGAGTTAACCGTATAGGAAATACATTAGGAGAGAATGAGCTTAGGGCTTTTGCCGCTACAGGTAAGTCGGATCTTTGGTCTTTATATGTTAATCCTGAGAAGATAAAGGAAGCTTCCGATTTTGAAAAAGCAACTGTCATCAATATGCCTGGTGTAGTAACTGAATATGATTACGGTAAATTGTACGAGACTTATGATATTGATCCGGATAAGGTTGGTATTGCAAATGTCAGCAGTGCCCAGGAGGCACTTGCAGTTATAGCAGCGGGAGACGGAGATGCTTATTGGACCGGTGCACAGGTAAAGGATCAGGTAGAAAGCTATGGCTGGGAGCCGTTTACTAACCTTACCGATATTGATGCACTTATGTACGGATATCTTGTATCTACGGAAACATATCTGACAGAACATAAGGAAGATCTTAAGAAGTTTCTGGAAGTCAGTGATGAAGCTGCAAAATATATTACGGATAATTTGGATGAATTTGCTGAGTGGGTTGAAGAAGATTTAGGTCTTAGCAAGGAACGTGTTATTGCGGGCTGGCAGGCTGCAGAGCATCAGTATACATTTGATCAGGAATCTTATGATGACTTGATTAAAGTAAAGGATTGGTGCTTTGCACATGAACGTTTTGATACAGATTATAAGATTAAGGACTATGTGAATACAGATGCACTTGCAGAGGTGTTTCCGGATCGTGTTACATGGAGTGCAACGGAGTAATACATTTCATGTTATCGTAAAAAAGGGAGCGACAAAACTTTGATGTTTGGATATTTATTTAGAACAGGCTCGAAAATCATGGATTTTCGAGCCTGCACAAGTTCTGATTATTCTATCATGTGGAAAGAGGGGAAAAGGAACGAATGGGACCGGCTTTCTTAAGTGAGATGATTAAAGAACAGGATGCAAAAGGGGTGTTGTTTTATAACTACATGGGATGTCCAATGTGTGCGGTCAATACGAATCTGACCGGTGGATTTGTAAAAGAATATTTGAAAATGCCGTACTTGTCATTAGATGGAAGTTTCCCGACAGAACCTCCGACAGGGCAGCTCATGACACGAATTGAGGCATTTGTGGAGATGTTAAGGGCGGCATAATACATTGTCTCTTAAATCCGATATATAAATATTTTATAGCGAATTATTGAATTAACATATAACAATAGTTATTGACAAAACGAGATGAGGGGATTAAGATAGCTATACAATAAACATAGTAATCATATCAAAATAGTATGAATAACCAACCGGACAAACAGGAGGTTTTTTATCTTAGGATGAAAAATCGCCTGTTTTATTTTATAAATAAGCAATTGTCTGTAATTACATGATTGAGGAAAGGAAGAATGAGTATGAGAAGTTTGGGTACATCCGCAGGAGGAATTATATATTGTTGATTATGTAAATTATACAAACCAGAATTTATATCATATAGAAGAAAGGAAAGAATAGAATTATGGCAGCGATAACAAGAGAAGAGTTATTTCATTTAATTGAATTGGGAGAGAAAATTGGCAATGATGGTATTTATATTGGACCGGAGGTTCTTGAGACATTAGATTTTGAAAATACAGTCCAGGAACAGGTGCACGCATGCTTCGATATGAATCATGAGACTTATACTGCGTCAAAACTGCCGTCCGGTATCCAGTTGTCTAACAAGTTCAGATTGCCGGTGGCTTATAAGCAGAATGCACCATTCTCTGTTAAATATGAAGACGGGAAATATCTGCTCTATGAAGGGAAAAAGTTTATTGATGAGATTACATTCCGGGAGAAACCGCAGTATTATAACAAAGTTACTTCTGATGGAGTGCAGATGTCTAAGGTTGCACAGGAAGTTGGAAAGACCAAGATTTCGGTAGCATATAGCAATGAATGTGCATTGAAAGATAAAGGACTGGATTGTAAATTCTGTAATATCAATGCAACCAAGAGCAATTTTGCAGAGTTAGAAGGGTTACAGTGGAAGACACCACAGCAGATTGCGGAGACGGTGGAGGCAGCGTATTCCGAAGGTTATCAGAGAATCACAATCACTGGTGGATTTGTTCCGGAGCGTAGAGAGGTAGAATATTATATTGATGTAGCAGAGGCAATACGGGAGAGAACAGGTCTGGAGGATTTTGGTGGAACAGCGTGTGTTGGTGCTCCGGCGGATCTGGATGTCATTGATAAATACAAGGAGGCTGGTTATAGTGCTATTTCTACCAATATGGAAATATGGGATGCTAATATATTCAAAACCATCTGCCCGGGAAAAGAGCAGATATGTGGAGGCAGAGAGAACTGGATCAATGCATTAAAGCATGAAGTAGAAGTGTTTGGAAAAGGAAATGTTCGTTCTTTCTTCGTTGCAGGAATTGAGCCAAAATCTACGCTGTTAGAGGGAATCGAATATCTGGCATCCATCGGAGTAGTTGCAATACCGTTACAGTGGTTGCCTAATCCGGGATCTGCTTTGGAGGGACATCGGGCTCCTAAACCGGAGTGGTATACAGACTTATATTTGAAGACTTATAGTATATTGCGGAAAAATGGGTTGACTCATTTGGATTTATACAAATCTGCAAATGTGGAAAATTCGATTTTTGATTATCTGTATGATGCTGATGGTGATATTCTTCCCTGGGAGAGACACAATAACGATACCGTACAGTTTGTTGAGAAAACAGCATAAGATAGTATGGATTATGTATAGAGAGGGCAGTGATATATATGAAAGATAAATTGAAAGGGATTATCCGCTTCTTTGGAAAAAGCGGAATTGTTACATGGATACTATTGATTGTAATCTGGCAGATTGCAGCAAACGTTAATTCTCCGGACTTTCTTCCGGGTCCTTTAGATACATTAAAAGGGTTGAAGGAAGTTGCTGTAAAGGGAGTTCTGTGGGAAGATATTAGCATCAGTTTACAGCGTGTGTTGATGGGATGGATCAGAGGTGCTTTGATTGGAATACCACTGGGGCTTTTAATAGGAAGATTCAAAGTGATCAATTGGCTGGTAGAGCCGTTTATCAATTTTTTCCGGTTTGTTCCGGCAATTGGATTTTTAACATTGTTCTTAATGTGGTTTGGTGTGGGAGAGGAATCAAAACTTGTTCTGATTACATATGCATCGACATTTCCGATTGTAATAAATACCATTGCGGCTGTTTCCGGGATTGATCCGGTAAAATATCAGGCGGCAGAGTCATTGGGAGCATCACAGATACAGTCATTCTTCACAGTGACAATTCCCGGAGCAGTGCCGGGAATCTTTACAGGCTTGAGACTTGGACTCAGCAGTGCGATTATTTCCATCGTGGGTGCTGAAATGTTAGCAGCTAACAGTGGACTTGGTTATCTGATTTATACATCAAGACTTTACTTCCGAACAGATTGGATTTTTGTGGGCATCGTTGTGTTGGGATTGCTTGGATTTGCAGCAGATAAGATTCTTAGAAAAGTCAGTGCAGTGTTATTCCGTCATTACGGAGTAACTCAGCAGTAAGCGGCTGGAAATCTCATATACACAGGATGTGGGAGTAGAAGTATGGTTCGAAGATAGTTGTAACGAAATAGTGAAAGGCGGGAGATTAATATGGCAAAGGATAGAAAAGATAAAATCGTGATTCGAAATCTCAGCAAAAAATATATCTCTGATACAAAGAGTTTGTTGTTTTCCAAGAATGTGGACGGAGACAAGATTTTTGAGAATAATCCGGATGGATATGTGCTAAAGGATGTGAATTTGACAATCAAAGAGGGAGAATTTCATGTATTTTTGGGAGCCAGTGGTTGTGGCAAGACAACGCTGCTGAATATCTTAGCAGGATTCTTAGATAAGACAGAGGGAGAGGCATTATTAGATGGGAAAGATATCAAAAAGCCGTCTCCGGAAAGAGGTGTGGTATTCCAGAATGCGGATACTGCGATCTTCCAGTGGTTAAATGTATGGAAGAACGTAGAGTATGGCTTACGGGTGCAGCATGTGAACAAGAAGGAAAGAACAGAAATTGTTCGTAATGCAATTGATTTGGTAGGGCTTACCGGTCATGAAAAGAAGTATCCCAATGAGTTGTCCGGTGGTATGAAGCAGAGAGTGCAGATTGCGAGAAGTATTGCAAGCAATCCCAAGATTATGATTATGGATGAGCCGTTTGGTGCTTTGGATGCACAAACAAGAAAGACGTTGCAGGATGCATTGATCCGTATCTGGAAGGAAACCGGAAAGACTATCCTTTTTGTAACCCATGATCTGCAGGAAGCGGTTTATCTTGGCGAGAGAATAAGTATATTCTCGTCGGCGCCGAATGCAGGAATCGCAACCACGGAGAAGGTTCCTTTTGGATATCCGAGAGAGCTTGATAGTCCTGATGTTGCGGAATATACCAGAAAGGTGCATATCAAGTTAGATGAAGCAATCAATATTCATAACAAGAAAGAAAATGAGACAGAGCATGCGGTTACACTGTCTGCGTAACAAGTAATCTTAGGAATCCAATACAACGGAAGATTTGATAAGGATTATAATGTAGATGATTGTCTGCTCTATATATTCAATTCTGTTATTTTTGGACTACGCTCCGGCGTATCGGTGGTCGCTTCCACCTATTTTGGTGAGCGAAGAATGGATAAAGTAAAGACAACCATTCAAACGGGTTTTTCTATGTTATTTGTTGTAGGTATCTTAAGTACGTTAATTGGTGTGTTGGGCGGCAGATTAATTATCCGGTTTATGAAGACGCCGGAAGTGATTGCAGAGGATGCTATACTTTACTTAAAAATTTATTCGGGAGGATTGATATTTCTTTTTGTTTTTAATCTTTGCACGGCAATCTTTCAGTCCTTGGGGGATTCTATCATTCCTTTTCTCATTCTTTGTGTGAGTACGGTACTGAATATTGTTCTGGATATTCTGTTTGTCTGTATATTTCGCATGGAGGTACGGGGAGCAGCCTACGCTACGGTCATTGCAGAATTAATTCTGGCAGTTTTGGCTGTCAGTATTCTGCTTATTAAATTAAAGACTTTGAAAGTAAATCAGAAGACGGTCTGGTTTGATTACAATGAGTTTTCAGGAATCTGCCGGGTAGGACTGCCGTCAGTTTTGCAGCAGGGAATTTTGGCAATTGGAGTTTTTACAGTTCAGTTTTTGATTAACCAGTGCGGACCGGATGTGATTGCCGGAAATTCCATTGCGTCCAGAATTGAAGGGATTGCCACGATGCCGATTGTAACAATCGGAGAGGCTATGTCGGTGTTCACTGCTCAAAATATTGGCGCAGGAAAACGGGAACGAATTTCTAGAGGGATTCGTCTGGCAATCCGGTTTGATATGGGATTAGTGTTCTGCATGTTTTTGATCATAGCTACTTCGGGTAGATGGCTGATTGGTCTGTTCATGGTAGGCAGTAATGAGGCAATTACGCAGGCAGGAATGGAGTATCTTTATGCGATGACCACAGGTGCATTGTTTATGGGAGTGGCGCACAATCTGAATGGAGCAATGCGCGGAGCAAGGCAGATGAAAGGATTTTTGCTAAGTTACCTGACTAATATTATCAGCAGAGTGATTCTGTCCATGATGTTATTCTCTATATGGGGAAGGATTGGAATATGGATATCTTTGCCATTAAGCATCTTTTTTGGAATGTTGGTAGCGATAAAGTATTATTTTAAAGATGTATATTATGTTAAGACGGGAAAGGTGGTGCCGGCAACAGTATGGAAATAACAAAGAATACAAAAATTGGTGAATTGTTGGAGCAAAGCGGAGCACTTGCATATATTCTTATGCAGCATGGAATGCATTGTGTAGGTTGTCCGTCGTCCATTAATGAAACACTGGAGGAGGCTTGTGAAGTCCATGGATTGGACACGGAAGATGTGTTGCATTCCGTTATCACTTATCTTAAATTAAGAAATGACGAAAACGAGGAATAAAGAGGATAAAATGCTGGGAATTATTAAACAGATAACGTTTTCACACAAACCATCAAACAGAATAAAACAGCACTGGATTTGTAAATAAAATACTTAAAATATAGTGAAATTTGTGTATTTTTTTTATTTTTAGATTACGTTTTCACGATAATGGATTGTATATTGAAAAAAATGTGGTATATTATAGGAAAAGAAAAAAATTCGTAATATGCATAAGAAAGGTAGAACGTTATGAAGAATACATTTTGTTCGGCAGGAGGGTTGATATACTGTTGCCATAATAATTAACTTATTAAATAGATAAACAATTGTGAAACGATTTGGATTATTTAAGAAGAGTTTCGCAATCAATATATAATAAATAATGAAAGGAAATATATATAGTATGGGAAGATTATTTACATCAGAATCAGTAACAGAAGGACATCCTGATAAGATTGCAGACCAGATTTCTGACGCAATCTTAGATGCATTAATTGAGCAGGATCCTAATTCCAGAGTTGCCGCAGAGACAACTGTAGCAACAGGACTTGCATTAGTAGTAGGAGAGATCAGTACACAGGCATATGTGGACATTGCACAGGTTGCAAGAGATACCATTCGTGAGATTGGATATACCAACAATCAGGACGGATTCAATGCAGAATCTATTGCTGTATTAACTTCAATTGACGAACAGTCTGCAGATATAGCGCTGGGTGTTGATAAGGCATACGAGTCAAAGCAGGAAGGTGTAACAGAAGATTTCGGAACAGGTGCAGGTGATCAGGGTATCATCTTTGGCTATGCAACGGATGAGACACCGGAGTATTTACCGCCGGCAATTTCTTTTGCACATCGTCTTACAAGACAGCTTACCAAGGTTCGTAAAGATGGAACATTACCTTATTTAAGACCGGATGGAAAGTCTCAGGTTACCATTGAGTTTGATGAGGACGGAAGTGTTAAGAGAGTACATACCATTGTCATCTCAACCCAGCATGCAGAGGATGTAACTCTTGAACAGATCAGAAAGGACGTCATCGAATATGTAATTAAACCGGTGATTCCGGCAGAATTATTGGATGATGATACCATATATTATGTGAATCCAACCGGACGTTTCGTAATAGGTGGTCCTCAGGGAGATGCAGGTCTTACAGGACGTAAGATCATTGTAGATACCTATGGTGGAACCGGACGTCATGGCGGTGGAGCTTTCTCAGGAAAGGATCCGACAAAGGTAGACCGTTCTGCAGCTTATGCAGCAAGATGGGTTGCAAAGAACCTTGTGGCAGCAGGACTTGCAAAGAAAGTGGAGGTTGAGCTTGCTTACGCAATTGGTGTAGCAAAACCGGTATCCATTGCAGTTGATACCTTTGGAACAGGAACTGTATCCGATGAGAAGATTGTTGAGATCATAAATAAGGTCTTCGATCTTAGACCGGCAGCCATTATCAGTGCACTGGATCTTAGAAGACCTATTTATAAACAGACTGCAGCTTATGGACATTTCGGAAGAACCGATGTGGATTTACCTTGGGAGCATTTAGACAAGGTAGATGAGATTAAGAGCAATCTGTAATAGAAATAGCTGATTAATACTATAAAAGTAAAAATAAATTCTTATTTTTCAAAAATGGCTCGGGGAAGGTGGAATTAACCCCAACCGTGAACAATTTGTGGACATTTGATATCCCGAACAGATAATCGTTGAGATAACGGTTATCCGTTCGGGATTTTTTATACTAAAGCCTTCCCCTAAGAGGGGAAGGTGGCAGCAAATCAAAGATTTGCTGACGGATGAGGTGAAAGTAACGAAAAATCATAAGTAACTGACATAGAAGCTGTACTAGTGCTTCAGTTTCTAATTAACTCGACTAATAACTTGCCTGTTTTCTCGAATAGCGCAGGTCAAAAAGCCTCGACATAGCCCGCTATGCCTACGTTTTTTAACCTACACTCTCGAAAAAGCATTCTGCGTTATAGTCGAAT
>CAJOLO010000048.1 GCA_905235345.1 uncultured Lachnospiraceae bacterium | reverse complement strand
TGCGGATATCGGAGAAGTAATGAAGGAAGCATTTGCAAACTACGACAAAGAGGTCAAGGCCGGAACCTTCCCTGAAAAAAAACATGAATATACCATCGACGATGATGTGCTGGAGAAACTGTATTAAATTACGATTTTGTTTTGCTTTTGACGGACGCCGGCAGGTAGATATAAGGGCTCAGTCCTATGGCTGTTTAGACGGGATTGATACTTCTAAGTGTCCCGCCATGGCTTCTATACCGTCCGCGACCGGCTTCTATTCGACATCCTGTCTCAATCTCGCCTTGCTCGCCATCCTTGGCTCGCATCGCTATGATACTTACGGGACACTAAGAAGCTCTAATCCCTTACTAAAATGCCATAGGACTGAGCCCTTATAATCCACCTGCCGGCTGTTCGTTGGAGACTATAAACTATCATAGTGTCATCCACAGACAGTAAGAGTTCCGGGAATACAAAACTCTGCATATTCCCGGAAATCATGCATCCGTCAACAAAAACCCAAAAAGTAACAGAACAGTAAGTCATATATGAAATAAAATAGAAAGGAAGATAAGAAGATGATAATATCAGAAAGTATTAAGGAGACAAGAGATCAGGTTAAGGAGTGGAAGAAGCAGGGACTGTCGGTTGGGCTTGTGCCTACTATGGGGTATCTGCATGACGGACATAAAAGTCTGATAGAGAGAGCGAGAAAGGAAAACGATAAGGTTTGCGTAAGCGTCTTTGTTAATCCGATGCAGTTTGGACCTAATGAGGATTTTGATACTTACCCGAGAGATTTTGACAGAGATTCCAAGATTTGTGAGGATGGAGGGGTAGACCTTATCTTTCATCCCGAGGTAGAGACAATGTATGGTGAGAATTTCAGCTCATATGTGGACATGCATACATTACCGGATAATCTGTGTGGTGCAAGCCGTCCGGCATTTTTCAGAGGCGTACAGACGGTTGTTTCAAAACTGTTCCATATTATTCCTGCGGATAAAGCATATTTCGGACAGAAGGATGCACAGCAGCTCGCTATAATTCGCCGTATATGGTACTTGATCTTGATTTTGATATAGAGATTATTGGATGTCCTATCATTCGTGAAGATGACGGATTAGCTCAAAGTTCACGTAATGCTTATCTTTCAGAGGATGAGAGAGCACAGGCGGTAATTCTTAACAAGTCTTTGGAAGATGCTGTAAATGCGATTAATGCCGGAGAAAAGGATGCGGCTAAGGTTAAAAATATAATTACAGAAAAGTTGATGCTAAGATTGACTATGTAGAGGTTGTAAGCTTCGATACCATACAACCCATAGATAAGATCGAAGGTTCGGTACTTATAGCAATTGCTGTATTTATAGGTACAACAAGACTTATTGATAATCGTATTATTATGTGATCATAGTTATAATCAATTTAATCAAGGTGAAATTTATATTTTGATAAAAATTAAAGTTATACTAAAGTAATCAGTTACAGTGTAGTTATATGATTATAAATGTTGGAATGATATTGACATTTGTTTCAATTATTATATGAATTTACGGAGGATTCAGATATGTTGGTTAATATGTTAAAGGGGAAGCTTCATCGTGCAGTAGTTAAACAGGCAGAGCTTAATTATGTCGGAAGCATCACAATCGATCCTGTACTTATGGAAGCTGCCGGAATATTGGAATATGAATATGTTCAGATTGCTGATGTGGAGAACGGTAATCGTTTTGAGACATATACGATTGCAGGTGAGCCTGACAGTGGAATGATCTGTTTAAATGGTGCTGCCGCAAGGCAGGTGAGTGTGGGTGACCATGTGATAATTATGAGTTATGCACAGATGACTCCGGAGGAGGCAAAGGATCATAAGCCTAAGGTAGTATTTGTGGATGGTGACAATAAGATTGTACAGGTATCACGATATGAGAAACACGGCGAGCTTAGTCCTCAACTTTAACACTATTACATCTTTAATATGTTCGATTACAGAGAAAGCAGGTGATTAAATGCTAAAGGGTAAGACTGTTGTACTTGGAGTAACAGGTTCTATTGCTGCATATAAGATAGCTAATCTTGCCAGTATGCTGGTGAAACAGCATGCGGATGTCAATGTGATCATGACGAGGAATGCTACGAATTTTATTAATCCAATTACATTTGAAACGCTGACTTCCAATAAATGTCTTGTGGATACGTTTGACAGGAATTTTCAATTTAATGTGGAGCATGTTGCCCTTGCGAAAAGGGCTGATATCTTCATGGTGGCGCCGGCATCAGCCAATGTTATCGGTAAGATAGCGGGAGGTATTGCCGATGACATGCTGACAACTACAATAATGGCATGTAAGGCACCGAAATATATTGCGCCTGCAATGAATACCAATATGTTTGAGAATCCTGCTGTGCAGGATAATCTTAAGAAGCTTGAGGACTACGGATATAATATAATAAGTCCCGATTCAGGTTATCTTGCATGCGGGGATACGGGTGCAGGCAAGCTTCCGCCTGAGGAGGAACTGTTTGCGTACATTATGAGAGAACTTCATTACGAGAAAGATATGAAGGGGAAGAAGGTGGTTGTCACTGCCGGACCAACGAAAGAGGTGATTGATCCTGTACGCTTCATATCTAATCATTCTACAGGTAAAATGGGATATGCCATTGCAAAATGTGCAATGGAGCGCGGTGCGGATGTTGTACTTGTTACCGGGCAGACGTCTATTGCCAAGCCTCCGTTTGTTAAGATAGTAAATGTGGTGAGTGCGGCCGATATGTTTGAGGCTGTTAAAAGCGAGGCGGAGGATGCGGATTTTGTTATCAAAGCTGCAGCCGTAGCGGATTACACTCCTGTTAATGTTGCTGATGAGAAGATAAAGAAAAATGATGATGATATGTCTATTCCGTTAAAGCGTACAACCGATATATTGAAATATCTGGGAGAGCATAAGAGAAAAGGACAGGTAATCTGCGGATTTGCAATGGAGACAACAGATCTTTTGGAGAATGCGAAAAAGAAGTTAGAGAGTAAGAATGCTGATCTTATAGTTGCCAATAATCTGAAGGTTGATGGTGCGGGATTCGGAACTGATACCAATGCAGTTACATTTATTGAAAAAGAAGGGATTTCAGAGCTTCCGCTTATGAGTAAGGATGACGTGTCAAAGGAGATACTTAATAAACTGTTATTGATTTCAAAAGAAGTATCATAACAGGAATCAGCCATCCGTTAATGTTTCATTTCTTAGTGTCTGAATATGCAAGAGGATATAAGTAAGCAGTAAAGCACACCATACCATAAAAGGCAAGTACTAACAGCAGAAATGGAATTTTAAGTGTTGAAGGTACATCTGCTTTGTCATATATAATATATGACAGAAAACCGGTTGTTGAGAAGAAGATTAGCGGTGATATAATGTCTCGAATGAAATGTAGTTCAAACAAAACTAAACCGTTAAGTTTTTTAAGTGAAGCAAATGTAAGGAAAAGATAGCTTGCAAAAAGTCCGATAACATAGCCGGATATTCCGATTTTCGGAATTGCAAATATTATAAAGCTTAAACGTATTCCGGTGGACAGCAGGGTGAGACAAAGATTATGCGTAGCGAAACCGAGTCCGTTTAATACGCTTGCAAGTGTTGTGGCTAGATAGATAAGCGGACATAAGAAAGACAGCTGGTATAGAAATATACCGGCTTCTTCATTATTAAAGAATAAGCTGCCCATACTTTTTCCGAAGATAAAGAATGTGATTCCTGAAAATATTCCGATAAGCAGACAGAAACGTATGCTGCGCTCCACAAGTCTTGAAAGATATCCTGAGTTAAGTTCTGAACGTGCTCCGGAGACAGCAGGAAGCAGCATGGTAGACAGGGAGTTGGTAAGGGTCGCAGGAAACATGATAAACGGAAAAGCCATTCCGGTAAATATTCCATAGATAGAAAGGCTGGTTTCGGAATCGTGGTAATATTGCAACAAAAACGTTGGAATTAGTATTGCTTCGGCACTTTGAAGTACAGTCAGAGCAAAACGGTTAGTGGTTAAGGGTATTGCATTTTTTATAAAGACAGATAGGATTTTATCCGAATTAATCGGGAAAGATTTGTGAACTGAGCCTGAATCTTTTCCGGCATGGAGTCGACGTTTTTGATTTTGATTATGTTTTTGTACATTAAATTGAGTGGTCGAGATGTTATTAAGTGAGTTAACGTGGTAGCGGTGAAATTCAATAATAAGTCTTATTAAGGAATATATGAATGAAACTATCTCTCCGAGCACAATGCCGATTACGGCAAATGCGGCAGTAAAGGTTTCGGAGGAGATAAAATATGTGGAAAGGATATACAGACCGCCAATCTTGACAATCTGTTCAAGAAAATCAGAGGTGCCGTGAACTTCCGAGCGCTCCAGTCCCATAAAATATCCATGAACAGCTCCCTTCATTGCCATAAACGGAATTCCTATAGACAGAATTCTCAGACAATCACTGCATGAGGAAGCATTTAATACTTTTACGGAAAGATAGTCGGCGTTAAAATAGAAGAACAGTGCAGTGGCAATTCCAAGAATCAGGTTAATGTTAAAACATGTCTTGAAAAATCCAATCGCACTTTTACGGTCATTTCTTCCTTCGTATTCAGATACAAGCTTTGTGAGAGCAAGTTCATTCCCCATTGTCGTAAGAGAAAATGCAACCATATATAAAGGAAAAATAAGCTGATATATTCCAAGTTCCTTTGCACCAATCAAATTACTTAAGAATATTCTATTATAGAAGCCGATAAATCTTGTGGCAAGACCGGTTATGGTAAGAACGAGTGTACCCTTTATAACGAGGCTGTGAGAGACTCTTCGCTTAGCCTTTTTAACCGGATTGTTAAAAGCTTGACTGTTTTTGCAGGTTTTATCTCTGTGTTTTGCTAAAGAAATATTTTTTTCGTTACCTGAATCTGAGATGGCGTTACGGACAGAATTTTTTAAGTTTTTCGTATGGCTCATTGCATATTACCTGTTAAAAGGGTTCTGAATAATATATGCAGTATGATTAAAAGATATGTTTTAAATACCTATAAATAAAGGTTAAATATATAGAATCAAGTCCTGAATGGTGAAATACGGCAGTTTACTTGACAGTAAATACAAAGAATGATAGATTAGCATTTGATAAATCCGCTTTTTGTTAGTCGGATTATATATCTCAGACGAAGATGACCCCCGCCACCTTTACGGAAATATAGATATGGGTTGTAACGGGTAAGCTTTGACATAGTTAATAATTGGGAAAGAGGTTAGTGTAATGGCAGGAAAACCATTAATCTATTTGGATCATGCAGCAACAACTCCGACAAGACCGGAGGTTGTAGAAGCTATGCTTCCTTACTTTACTGATAATTATGGAAATCCATCAAGTGTATATTCAATTGCACAGAAGAATAAGGCAGTGATTACTGAGTGCAGGGAGAAGATTGCGGCAAGTCTGAACGCCAATTCCAATGAGATATTCTTTACTGCCGGAGGATCTGAGGCTGATAACTGGGCACTAAAGGCTGTTGCGGAGGCTTATTGTGATGACGGATTGGATATCGGGAAGGATTATATATCAGATATAGGTGCAAGAAAGAATGCATTTGGTAAAAAAAGAGGCAGACATATAATAACCACTAAGATTGAACATCATGCTATTTTACATACATGTGAGTATCTTGAGAAGAGAGGCTTTGAAGTTACCTATCTTGACGTGGATGAGAATGGTGTTGTAAAGCTTGATGTTTTGAAAAATGCGATAAGACCTGATACGATTCTTATATCTGTTATGTATGCCAATAATGAGATAGGAACGATTCAGCCAATTAAAGAGATTGGAGAGATTGCTTCGGCGAATAACATAATCTTTCATACCGACGCGGTGCAGGCCTACGGTCAGATTCCCATAGATGTGGAAGAATGTCACATCGATATGTTAAGTGCCAGTGGACACAAGCTTAACGGACCAAAGGGTATCGGATTTTTATATATTCGTAACGGAGTTAAGGTGGGAAGCTTTATTCATGGCGGTGCACAGGAACGCGGAAGGCGTGCCGGAACCGAGAATGTTCCGGGAATTGTCGGACTTTCCAAAGCATGTGAGATTGCATTTGACACCATGGAGGACAGAATGAGTAAGGAGATTGCAATGCGCGATCATATGATTGACAGAATCCTTGCCGAGATTCCTTATGCAAGACTGAATGGTCATAGAACAAAGAGACTTCCCAACAACGTGAATATAAGCTTTCAGTTTGTTGAGGGTGAATCAATGCTCATAATGCTTGATATGGCTGGAATTTGCGCTTCTGCCGGTTCTGCCTGTACATCAGGCTCCATTGATCCGTCACATGTATTGCTGGCAATAGGACTTCCTGATGATATAGCACATGGTTCAATAAGATTAACCTTAGGGGATGAGAATACTATGGAAGAAATTGATTATGTGGTGGAGAAGATTAAGGAAAATGTGGGAAGACTTAGGGCAATGTCACCGCAGTATGATGACTACATGAAACACAGGTGATAAATCTGACAGTTCAGGAAAGGTTGTAATTAAGTTACAGCAATTGAGAAGGAGAATACCGATGAAAAAGAAGGTCGCTGTAGGTATGTCAGGAGGCGTTGATTCGTCTGTGGCAGCTTATCTTTTAAAGGAACAAGGTTATGATGTGATTGGTGTCACAATGCAGATATGGCAGGATGAAGAAAGAGCTGCAGCTTCTGAAAACGGGGGATGCTGCGGACTTTCTGCTGTTGATGATGCAAGACGTGTTGCGTCAATGCTTGATATTCCATACTATGTTCTCAATTTCAAAAAGGAATTCAAGGAGAATGTAATAGACTATTTTATGGATGAATATATTCATGCAAGAACCCCGAACCCTTGTATTGCATGCAATCGTTATGTGAAATGGGAGGCTCTTTTGAATCGTGCCGTGGAATTGGGGTGCGATTATATTGCTACGGGACATTATGCAAGAGTTAATAAGCTTGATAACGGCAGATATGCTATCTGCAAGTCCAAGACTGATAAGAAGGATCAGACCTATGCCCTGTATAATCTGACTCAGGAGCAGTTATCGAGGACGCTTATGCCGATTGGGGAGTATGAAAAGGATGAGGTAAGACGTATTGCTGAGAAAGCGGGACTGTTAATCGCACATAAGCCGGACAGTCAGGAGATATGTTTTATTCCTGATAATGATTATGCATCATATATCGAGAATGAGACAGGTAATAAATTTCCGGAGGGGAATTTTGTTGATGTGAAAGGTAATGTTCTCGGAAGACATAAAGGTATAATACACTACACTATCGGACAGAGAAAGGGACTTAATCTTTCCCTGGGTAAGCCGGCATTTGTACTTGCCATAAGACCTGACACCAATGAAGTGGTTATCGGTGATAATGAAGACACATTTCACACAAAGCTTTCTGCTTCAAATGTTAATCTGATGTCTGTTAAAGAAATTGCGGAACCGATTAAGGTTAATGCAAAGATACGTTATTCTCATAAGGGAGCTCCGTGTACTGTGGAGATGATAGGAGAAGATGAGGTTATATGCTCATTTGCCGAACCTGTAAGGGCAATAACACCCGGACAGGCAGTAGTATTTTACGATGGTGACGTGGTAGTTGGTGGAGCGACTATAGACAGAGTGATTGAGTAGAATATTATATGTAGAATCGGTATTGACAAAATCTAAAAAAGTTATATTATTTATAAACGTAAAACATTATTTTAGCTGATTGATTACAGGTAATTGGTCAGCCGAATATTATTAAATACTGGAAATTGCAGAGGCATATCATATAGCTTGCAATTGCCTGAACATTATATAAGGAGGAAACAGACATGACGAAAATTGACATTATTTCAGGCTTCCTCGGAGCCGGAAAAACAACCTTGATCAAGAAGCTCATCGCAGAGGGATTTAACGGCGAGAAGCTTGTACTTATTGAGAATGAATTTGGTGAAATCGGTATTGATGGCGGATTTCTTAAGGATGCAGGGGTACAGATCAATGAGATGAATTCAGGTTGTATATGTTGTTCTTTAGTAGGTGATTTTGGTAAGGCACTTGAACAGGTGCTTCATGATTATACTCCGGACAGAATTATAATTGAGCCGTCAGGAGTCGGCAAGCTATCTGATGTTATGAAGGCTGTAGCTGATCTTGACGATGCAGATATAGAAATCAATTCGGCTTCAACGGTTGTAGATGCGGGCAAATGTAAGATGTATATGAAGAATTTCGGTGAGTTCTTCAATAATCAGGTAGAGAGTGCAGGAACAATCATACTTAGTCGTACTCAGAATCTTGATGATGAGAAATTAAAAGCGGTAGTTGCAATGTTAAAGGAGCACAATGACAAGGCAACTATTATTACAACACCATGGGATGATATTGATGGGAAGCAGATCGTATCGGCTATGGAAGGTGAAAAGTCGCTGGTAGAGCAGCTTTTGGAAGAGGCTAAGGTATGTCCTACCTGCGGACATGTTCATGAGGATGGTGAAGAGTGTGACCATGACCACGACCATGAGCATCATCATGACCATGACCATGAGCATCACCATGATCACGACCACGACCACGATCATGACCATGAGCATCATCATGACCATGACCACGACCATGAGCATCATCATGACCATGAGCATCATCATGACCACGACCATGAGCATAATCATGACCATGACCACGATCATGACCATGAGCATCACCATGATCACGACCATCATCATCACCATCATGCAGATGACGTATTTACAAGCTGGGGTAAGGAGACTCCTAACAAATATACTAAGAGTCAGATTGAGGATATTCTTAAGAAGCTTGCAAATGCTGAGGAGAGTAAGGAGTATGGAATCATCCTTCGTGCCAAAGGTATGGTGCCTGATTCTGAAGGCGGATGGATATATTTCGATCTTACGCCTGAGGAGTATGAGGTTAGAGAAGGTCAGCCGGATGTTACAGGAAAGCTTTGTGTAATCGGTAGTGAACTTAAAGAGGACAAGCTTGCAGAACTGTTCCGTATATAACATAAGAATATTATTTTACGAAAAGCAGGAAAGGAATCAAAGGCTATGAAGAAACAGCAAAAAGAAATACCTGTATTTGTGTTTATGGGCTTTCTTGAAGCGGGCAAGAGTAAGTTCTGTAGCGAAACACTTGTAGACAGGGATTTTACACAGGGTGAGCCAACGCTTCTTATTGTTACTGAGGAAGGAATAGAGGAGTATGATGAGGAGGAGCTTAAGAAACGTAATATCTCTGTAGAATATCTGGAGGAAGAGGATATCAATACAGAGAAACTTCTTGATCTTCAGGATGAATACAATCCGGAACAGGTGCTTATAGAGTATAACGGTATGTGGCAGCTTCAAAAGCTCTTTGATATCCGTGTGCCAAAGGGCTGGACTATTGTTCAGGTGATTACTCTGGTGGATGCGACCACATTTAATGTATATAACAATAATATGAAATCACTGATGGCTGAGCATATTCAGAATGCTGATATGGTCATATTCAACCGCTGTACGGATGATACGGATATTAATACGCTTAGGATGGCGGTCAAGACACTTAACCGTCGCTCACAGATTGTATTTGAGAATGTCAATGGTCAGGCACAGGTGGATAATGGGGAGATTGAGATTCCTTATGATCTTGATGCGGATGTGGTAGAGATTGAGGATGATGATTTCGGAATCTTCTATATTGATGCTTCGGATAATATTGATAAATACATTGATAAAGTAGTTAAGTTTAAAGGTCAGGTATATAAGGCACCGCAATATAAGGGTAAAGCATTTGTTCCCGGACGATTTGCCATGACATGCTGTGCCGAGGATATAACTTTTCTCGGGTTTAAATGCGTGACGATAGAGACTCCTAATCTTAAGGACAAAGACTGGGTGACGGTTACCGCTAAGATAAAATGCGAATATTACCCCGAATTTGAAGGTGATGGTCCGGTACTCTATGCACAGAAGATAGAGAAGGCAAAGAAGCCGGAAGAAGAGGTTGTTTATTTCTAAATGCAGTGAAGAATCACCACAACACTTAATAAGAACATAGGATACACCAAGTCGCGATTTACGTGGCTTGGTGTATTTATCTTTATTCATAAACACTAATATACAATATCCGGATTAATAATATTATCGCAATTCTATCGTTATATGGATTTAGATGAAAAATAAGTAGATTTTAAGTTATAAATGAGATATAATATAAGCTGTTGTATTAATATAGGTCCTATGTATATAAAATGAAAAGGAGAACAGATATGGATTGGAATGGGATATTGGACAAGGTAAAGACTACATCAAGTAATGCTTATGATAAGGCAAGGGATACGACTAAGCGTTTAGCAACTATCAGCGAATTGAAGAGTAAAATTAAAGGGTACAATAATGATAAGAATAAGTTGTTTACCCAGATGGGAATGGATATTTATATTGCAGAGAAGAATGGTAGTGATTCCGGTGAGCAGATAGCTGAATTTGTGAAAAAAATTGATACTTTGAATGTCAGAATTGCCAAACTTGAGGAGAAACTTAAGCTTATAGATTCATCTGATTCATCATCGGAGGTTGATAATATATCGGGTGATATTGATAATGTCGAAGAAGATGATGTGAAAAACGCTGAGGATACAGAAAGTACAGACAATACTGATAATGATCAAAGCACCGGGGATGCAGAAAGTGCTGAGAATGCGAAAAGTGCCGGGAACACAGAAAGCACTGAGAATGCGGAAAACACCGGAAACACAGAAAGCGCTGATGATAAAAAAAGTAACTAGTAATTTTTGTTGTATATGTTTATAGCATATATTTGAGAAAAGAGGTAAATATGGCAACCGGAATTATCGGAACAGGCAGTTTTTTGCCACCGACAGTTATTGACAATAATGAGCTGACTAAACTGGTCAGGACG
>CAJOLO010000047.1 GCA_905235345.1 uncultured Lachnospiraceae bacterium | reverse complement strand
AATATAAAGATGTGAAAGGAGTATATCATGGATTACAAGGAGATTTATGAGGAATGGTTGAGTAACCCGTATTTTGATGAGGATACGAAGAAGGAACTTGCCGCAATCAAGGATGACGATCAGGAGATTAAAGAGCGTTTTTCGATGGATTTGGAATTTGGTACAGCAGGACTTCGAGGCATTATCGGTGCCGGAGTCAATCGTATGAACATATATGTGGTACGTCGTGCAACCCAGGGGCTTGCCAACTACATTAAAAAGATGGGCGGTGAGAGTAAGGGAGTTGTGATCGCTTACGATTCAAGAAGAATGTCACCGGAGTTTTCAGAGGAGGCTGCACTTTGTCTGGCAGCGAACGGAATTAAAGCATATCGTTTTGAGTCGTTAAGACCTACACCGGAGCTTTCATATGCAGTGCGTCATCTTGGATGTATTGCCGGAATTAATGTGACTGCAAGCCACAATCCGCCGGAGTATAACGGATATAAGGTATATTGGGAAGACGGTGCCCAGATTACACCTCCACACGATACAGGAATCATGTCAGAAGTGAAAGCGATTACTGATTTATCAACCTGTAAGACCATGGATAGAGCCGAGGCTGAGAAGGCAGGATTATTCGTTACAATCGGCAAGGAAGTTGACGATGATTATATTGCTGAGCTTAAGAAGCAGGTAATTCATCAGGATTGTATTGACCAATATGGCAAGGATATCAAGATTGTATATACACCTCTTCACGGAACCGGTAATATTCCGGCAAGAAGAATCCTTTCTGAGATTGGTTTTGAGAATGTATATGTTGTACCTGAGCAGGAGCTTCCGGATGGAGAATTCCCGACAGTCAGCTATCCTAACCCGGAAGCAGCGGAAGCATTTGAGCTTGCACTTAAGCTTGCAAAGGAGAAGGATGCGGATCTGGTATTGGCAACGGATCCGGATGCAGATCGTCTTGGCGTATATGTGAAGGATACTAAGACGGGTGAGTATATAACCCTGACCGGTAACATGTCCGGATGTCTGCTTGCTGAGTATGAGATCAGTCAGAAGAAAGCACTTAACGGCTCTCTTCCTGAAGACGGAGCATTAATCAAGACTATTGTTACCTCCAATCTTGCAGATGAGATTGCTAAGGGCTACAATATTCGTTTGATTGAAGTATTGACAGGCTTTAAATATATCGGACAGCAGATTCTTTCATTCGAGCAGTCAGGAAAGGGTACATATCTTTTTGGATTTGAGGAGAGCTATGGTTGCCTGATCGGAACCCATGCGAGAGATAAGGATGCAATCGTTGCTACCATGGCACTTTGTGAGGCGGCAGCATATTATAAGAGTCAGGGAAAGACCTTGTGGGATGCAATGCTTGATATGTATGAGAAATACGGTTATTACCTAGATGCTATTCAATCTGTTGGCTTCAAGGGACTGGAAGGATTAGAGAAGATTCAGTCAATTATGACAACATTAAGAAGTGAAGTGCCTTCAAAGATTGGTAAGTATGAGGTGATCTCTGCAAGAGATTATAAGGAAGACACTGTTAAGAATCTTAAGACCGGAGAAGTTACGAAGACCGGACTTCCGAGCTCCAATGTACTTTACTATGATCTGACCGACGGAGCATGGTTGTGTGTTCGTCCTTCGGGAACAGAGCCGAAGGTTAAGTTCTACTATGGAGTTAAGGGTACATCTTTAGAGGATGCTAAAGCCTTATCTGATGAGTTGGGTAAGGAAGTACTTGCGATGATCGACCGGATGGTATGATCGGCAGATGCAATGAGTAAAGCAGTTTCGATGTGAAACTTATTAATATTGTATATTGGATTGTACATATATGTGCAATCCTGGAAATATAAACAATAGTTTCATACATTAATATAAGGCAAGGAGGATTCTTTATATGCCTATAGAAGGAATACATTTTTCCGATCAGGATGAATCATTTATTCTTCCCTCTGCGGAGGATACTAATTATCTGTATTTTCCTATTGCGAGTGAAACCGGATTAAAAAGCTGCGTAACACCGAATCTTGGCGGTGATGCTAAGCTGGACCAGGAGCGTTTTGTACTTGAGCCGGTAAGTGTGGAAAATCTGCATAATAACAGGAACACCCGTAATTTCTGGCTGGATTTTGGTCAGGGGAAATTATGGTCTACAGTAGGAAGCTCGGCGGCTCAGGAGAACGACAGGTTCACAGACCGTAAGGACGACAGCAGGGTAGAGGCCGGATTTATGTGGCATAAGACGGTACGTACTTCTAAGGTATATGGTGCAGAAGCTTCAGTTACTTCATTTGTACCGGTGCAGGATAATGTCGAGCTGATGCTTGTAAGAATTAAAAATATCTCTGATCAGCCAATAAGCTTCACACCGGTTGCAGCTATTCCGCTATATGGTCGTTCAGCGGACAATCTCAGGGACCATCGTAATGTTACCTCGATGCTGCATCGTATCCGTACTACGGAGGAAGGCGTTGAGGTTAAGCCGACGATGTCTTTTGACGAGAAAGGACATCGTCTCAATAATACGATCTACTATGTGCATGGTTCTACAGGTGATGGCAGTAAGGCGGATTCATTTTATCCGACAACTGAGTTATATATCGGAGAGGGCGGTAGCTTTATTCACCCACGTTCTTTGATCGAAGGACGTGATGGTTTATCTGCGGGTGTGGAGATTGATGGCCGGGAAGCTGTTGGAGGACTTAGGTTTAGTCCTGTTACGCTGGAGCCGGGTGAAGAGACATCCTATGTAATCAGAATCGGCGCTACAGAGGATGCAGCACAGATAGTAGCGATAGATGATGCGTATCGTACTACAGAGCAGGTGGACAAGGTTCTTGCTGAGACGAAAGCTTACTGGCAGGATAAAGTCAATGTGCATTTCTATACGGGAGATCCGTCATTTGATAAATTCTTATCATGGGTTTCGTTCCAGCCATTTTTAAGAAGGATTTACGGATGCTCTTTTCTTCCATACCATGATTATGGACGTGGAGGTCGTGGCTGGCGGGATCTGTGGCAGGACTGCTTGTCGTTGTTGTTTATGGAGCCGGATGATGTGCATCGGATGATTGTTGCGAATTTCGGCGGCGTGCGTGCAGACGGAACCAATGCCACTATTATCGGTGACGGAATCGGTAATTTTATTGCAGATCGTAATGGTATTGCACGTGTATGGATGGATCACGCCTTCTGGCCGTTCCGTACATTAAAGCTTTATATTGATCAGACGGGGGATATAGAGATTCTTGATGAGAAGGCAGCCTATTTTAAGGATCCGCAAATAAGCCGTGCTACACGGATTGATGAAGAATGGAAACCGGAGGATGGTAATCAGTTAAAGACCGGTTCGGGAGAAGTCTATCAGGGAAACATTATAGAGCATTTGCTTATAGAAACACTGTGTGCGTTCTATGAGGTTGGTGAGCATGGAATCATCAGGCTTCGCGGAGCAGACTGGAATGATGCACTTGATATGGCTTCAAAGCGTGGCGAGAGCGTTGCATTTACTTTTGCATATGCAATGAATCTTGCAGAGATAGCAGATACACTTGAGGAGTATAAGATAAGAACGGGAAAAGAGCGTGTGACTGTTGCTAAGGAGGTATTGACTCTGCTTAACAGCGAAGAGGGTCTTTATGATGATGTGAACCGTAAGCAGCAGCTTTTGGCGGATTACTGCGAGAGCTGTGATTTTGGATTGTCAGGAGAGACTGCTGAGGTAGATATTGATGAAATAGTTGCTGATCTTCGTCACAAAGCCGACTGGCAGAAAAATTTTCTGCGTGCTCAGGAATGGATTGATGGTGCGGAAGGTGAAGGATGGTTCAATAGCTACTATGATGACCATGCACAGCGCGTAGAACGTTATGTTCCCGATGATGATGAGGTGCGGATGATGCTGACCGGTCAGGTGTTTGCGGTTATGAGCGGAACAGCGGATTCTGACCAGGTTGGAAAGATCGCACGTGCGGCAGATCATTACTTATACAGAAAAGATATTGGCGGATATCGCTTAAACACTGACTTTCATGAGTTGAAGATGGATATGGGAAGAATGTTCGGATTCTCATATGGCGAGAAAGAGAATGGTGCCGTGTTCTCTCATATGTCCGTGATGTATGGTAACGCACTTTACACACGCGGTTTTGCAAAAGAGGGATATAAGGTGCTTCAGACACTTGCAGATACTTCACTTGATTTTTCCACGAGCAGAATGTACCCCGGTATTCCTGAGTACTTCAATATAGACGGTCGCGGAATGTATCAGTATCTTACGGGAGCGGCATCGTGGTATATGATGACAATGATCCTGGAGGTCTTCGGAGTAAGAGGTGAAAATGGCAATCTGGTGATTCGGCCTCGTCTGTTATCTGATCAGTTTGATGATAAGGGGATAGCATGTATCGATCTGAACTTTGCAGGAAAGCCCCTTGCCATTACCTATCACAATCCCGATAAGCTTGATTATGAGGATTACAGGATTGCAAGTGTTAAGATAAATGGCGGAGATGACAGGCAGATTGGTGCTGCAGAAGCGGTTATCAAAGCAGATGATATTAAGAAATTTAAGGATGAACGAACTAATATTGATGTGTATTTAGATCTTAAATGAGTCTTTTTCGACAGATAAGCGTTGCTTGAGAGCGAAAAGTTATAGGGGGGACGCATTATGACCGCAGATATATTATTTCAAGTGTTGGCAAACTCGGAATTTTTGGTGTCGGGACTTCTTGTGTGCGTCTCCTGTCTTTATTATAGTGTTATCAGAAATCGTGTCGTCAAACTGCAGAATAAACTCTTTATGTTAATTCTGTTAAATATTTTTATTTCAACTGTCTGCGATCTTGCGGACAGCTTACTCGAGCCCTTTGCAAAGGGCTCATCAACTTTGATTGTTATTCAGGAGATTAATCAATATATCTTTTTTCTGTTACATACATTACTTTCCCCATTGTTTTGTTTCTATATAGCAGTCGTTATCGGTATACATTACGGGATGACGAGAAAGTATCATCATTTCTTAAAAATTCCGATGTATATTTCAGAGCTTCTTGTGATCTTTAATCCCTTGACAAAATGGATATATTATTTTGATGAGAACAGGCATTTTAACAGGGCTGCCGGAGAATATGTATTATATGTGATAAGTATTGCCTATTTTCTGTTGGCGGTAGTGCTTATTCTTCTGTTATGGAACGCTATTGATACAAAAAAACGTAAGACATTGGTGTACTTCTTTGTGATGGTTGCACTTGGTACACTGATACAATTTCTTTCACCATCCATGCATATCGAATTGTTCATGGAATCCCTTGCGATTACAGGAGTCCTTATTACTGTAGAGAAAGAGGATGACAGAAAGAATCCCAGAACAGGTGCTTATAATGAGCTTGCACTTGCAGGAGATATAAGGACATGTATTGCCTACAAGCATCCGTTCAGCATCATATGTCTTAAGATGCTGAATCCGCAAAATCTTATGCAGACTGTCGGCCCTATGGATATAGAGAATCTGACAAAGATGAATATCGATTATCTTAGGACTGTTGTACCGAACAATAATCTTTATTATATGAATCCGGGTACTTTTGTGATTCTGAATGATGAGGATAATCCGAAAGAGGATATGGAGACAGCCAGGACAATATATGAGCGTTTTTGCGGAGAATGGAGTTTTCAGGGAAGGAAAACCGTATTTCATGCAGCGGTTTTTTATGTTGAAGTGCCCAAGGATTTAGAGAATCAGGAAGAAATTATGGCACTTATCGGAAGTACAATGGTAAGAGAAAATGTGAGTAAATCAGATGTGCTTTATGGCAAGGATCTTGATTATTTCTTTCGGCGGACCCGGGTGGAAAAGGCAATTATTGACGGAGTTAAGAATAGAAAATTTGAGGTATTCTATCAGCCGATTTATGATGCACATGACAGGTCTATTAAATCGGGTGAGGCATTACTCAGACTTCATGATACGGTTATAGGTGAGATATATCCCAGCGAATTTATGGCTATTGCAGAGCGCAACGGAATGATATTCGAACTTGGGGATTTTGTGCTGGAGGAGGTCTGTAAATTTCTTAATAGCGGTATTCCGGTAGAGATGGGAATTGAGACTTTGAATGTTAATCTTTCGGGTATCCAGTGTACCCAGCCAAGTTATGCGGAGCGCATTGTTCAGATTGTCTCCCGGTATGATATAGATCCCGGCAGGATTAATTTTGAGATAATGGAGAGTGCTGCCACAACCGATTTTGACGGACTGGAAGCATTTATTCAAATATTAAGAGAGTACGGTTTTCATTTTTCTGTGGATGATTACGGAATCGGATATTCCAATGTGCATTCCATCTTCTCCCTTGATGTGGATGTTATCAAGATTGACCGTACAATTCTCTGGAAGGCAGAGCAGACCAGGGTGGGACGCATCATTATGGAAAACAGCTCAGAGATGATAAAACGCATGGGGAAGAAGCTTCTCATTTCCGGTGTGGAAAGCAAGGTGCAGGTGGATCTGGCGAATGAATTCGGTGTGGATTATCTGCAGGGATTTTACTTCTCCAATCCAGTGTCCCAGACTGAATTTATCGGAATTCTTAAGGCGACAAGACTTGCAAGGCTGGAGGAGCAAAGAGCAATCGCTGCCAATGAGGCAATGAGTAATTTTCTCACAAATATGTCTCATGAAATCCGGACACCTATCAATGCGGTACTCGGTATGGATGAGATGATACTTAGGGAGAGCGAGGATGAGAAGATTATTGAGTACGCGAGAACTATTGAGGGTGCCGGAAGAACACTGCTCTCTCTTATTAATGATATTCTTGATTTTTCCAAGATCGAGGCGGGCAGCATGGAGATAGTGGAGGGGGATTATGAGTTGTCATCTGTTCTCGGTGATGTGGTGAATATGATACAGGTTAAGGCAGGACAGAAGAATCTTGAATTGGTGGTTGATGTTAATCCATCCACCCCGGAGCATTTGTACGGGGATGAGATGAGGCTGCGCCAGATAATGATTAATGTGCTTAACAATGCGGTTAAGTACACAAAGCAGGGTACTGTAATTTTGAAGATTTCATTTGTTCAGGTGGAAGAGAATAATATAAACCTTATTATTTCCGTAACGGACACAGGCATTGGAATTCGTGAGAGTGATATGGAAAAATTGTTTGGTAAATTCCAGCGCCTTGACCAGAATAAGAATCGTACAATTGAGGGAAGCGGGTTGGGACTGGCAATAGTACATTATCTGTTGGAACTTATGAACGGAACAATTGATGTTCAAAGTGTGTACGGAGAAGGCTCGACATTTACGATTACATTGCCGCAGACGGTCGTATCCGGGGAGACTGTGGGTAATTTTAAGAGTAAAGGAGACAAGATAAGAGAGGAACTCCCTAAGTATAAAGAGAGTTTCCGCGCACCCGATGCCAGAATTCTTGTGGTGGATGATACACCGGTTAATCTTGTGGTTGTCAAGAATCTTCTCAAGAAGACTCAGGTGCAGGTTGAGGATGCGTATAGCGGAATGGAGTGTCTGGAAAAGGTTCAGAGCAAAGAATATGACCTGATATTCCTGGATTACAGAATGCCGATGATGGATGGAATCGAAACTTTGAAGCGGCTAAAAGAGATGCCTGATAATCCTAACATAAACACTCCTGTGGTGGCTCTTACCGCGAATGCAATATCCGGTGCACGGGAACGATTCATCAAAGAGGGCTTTGATGACTATATGGCTAAGCCGATTAATGTGGAAAGTCTTGAAGCAACGTTGTTATCATATCTGCCGGCAGATAAGATTGTGATAAATGGAACATTAAAAGTGTAAACTTGATGTGAAAATGTTATTAATAGAAAGTGATATTATTATCCCATAAAGTTAAGTAATTGGTAATGATACCAATAATGACAAGGGAGGAATAATATGTTTTGTACAAATTGCGGAAGTGAGATGGAGGAGGGTGCAAAGTTCTGCGTGAAATGTGGAATGCCCGTAGCACAGGATGATGTGTCGGGAGCGGACTTGGATGAATTTGCGGGAAATGTCAGGGCTGTGGCGAAGAGTGCGAAGAATATGGCACAAAATGCAGCAGAAAATATAGCTAATAATGTTAAAACATATGCAGAATCTGAGAAAGTACAAAAAGTAAAAAATGATAAGAAACTGCTGAAAAATATAGCAACGGCTTCTATCGGAATAGTAATTGTGCTGGGTGGTGTGTTTGCATTTTCAAAATTACATAAACATTCATTAAATATTGAGGATTATACTACCATTGAATATCAGGGTTGCAATAAATATGGTACAGCATCGGTATCCTGTGATACATTGCAGATGACTACCGATATAGTCCGGTATGGAAAGTTCAACAACGAAGATTTAAAGCAGGTACAAAATGAACTTAAGAAAGCTCATAAAAAAAATGAAGCTGCGAAAGAATATATAGATGAAAAGATAGAATATTTCGATGATAACTTTAGGTGGGGAACAGAGGGAACGGAGTATGAGGAGGTTGAAGATCTTGCAAGAGATGTTGCCGAAGCTATCCAATATGAGATTGAAAAGGCAGATAATCTCAGTAATGGTGATGAGGTAGTAGTGAATTACACTTATGACAAGGAGTTGTTTAAGAAATACGGAATCAACCTAAAAGGTAACAAGGCGGAGTCTAAGGTTAAGAATTTGTCTGATGCTAAGGAGGTAGATCCTTTTGAAAAGATTTCCGTGGAGTTTGAAGGTGTTTCTCCACATGCAAAAGTTAATGTGATCAATAACAATGATGAACTGTCTTCTTATTTTTCCGTACATGTGGATGGAGATAAGAATGAATTCAAGGTAGGAGATACCGTTACCGTGGTGGTAGAAGCCAGGGAAGACAATTTGTTGAAGGATAAGGGGCTTCATTTTTCATCATTATCAAAGGATTTCACATGTGAGGGTGTTGATGCATATGTTGATTCAGCATCTCAGATTTCAGAGAATATTATGGAGAGCATGAGAGCACAGGCAGAGGATACATTACGCTCGTCTATGGCAAGCCGGTTTGCTGACGAGGTTTCGGTAAAAAATGTAGAGAGTATAGGTAATTATTTTCTTGCCGCAAAGGATGGAATGGATACGGATTATAATAATCAGATATATATGATTTTCAAGATCACAGTCAAAAAGAAGGGTGAGAAACAATTCTCATATTATTATTACACAAGGTATCACGATATTATTGTGTTGTCTGACGGCACATGCTCTGTGGACACGTCATCATATGATGTTCCAAGTCCGGGCGGATGGTTTGAAGAGGGAGAGTCTTTTGAAAAGCAGGAGCTGGAATATGCAGGGTATCTTGATATCAATTCGTTGTTTAATAATTGTGTAACCAGCCAGACCGAGAAAAATGAATATGAAAATAATGTGACTGACTCTGCAGCAGAGAGCAGTGATGCAGATGATACATCTGAAGATACAGATGAGGCTTCTGACGATATAACAGACGGTGACTATATAATTCCTGACAGTGATTCCAGAGAACTTTCGGAGAAAGATATTGAGAGTCTGACATTAAAGGAGCTTAATTATGCAAAGAATGAGATATATGCAAGACATGGAAGAATATTTGAGTCAAGGGAATTAAATGATTATTTTCAGAGCAAAAGCTGGTATAAGGGAACTGTTAATCCGGAAGATTTTTCTGAGGATGTGTTAACAGAGGCTGAGAAGAAGAATGTAATTCTGTTAAAAGAAAAGGAGCTCGCCATAGATCCGGCAGGATATCCATTGGATGCTGATTAATATCGAAAGGATCCGGAACGGAATATGAATAATACTACGAAAAGAATAATGGTTATTATTGAGTGCATTATGTT
>CAJOLO010000046.1:16490-17632 GCA_905235345.1 uncultured Lachnospiraceae bacterium | reverse complement strand
TGAATATCTTTATGTAATTCATATTACTTCATAGGTCTTCCTAAAAGTGATCCCTCTTCCCATGTATAAAAAGTGCCGCGTGCCGCCCATATCGGACTGTAATATGCAGTTCCATCCGGATCTACACTATGGCAGAAATATCCGGTGAACATCTCGACATGATATATATCGTTATATTTATGTTTCATGTCTGTAGATTTGAAAAGAAGATCTCCGGGATTCACGGTCATTTTTTGGATTTTTTTGTAAGACATTCCACCTTTTATCATTCTGCCTCTGGCTTTACACCACTTAGCTTCGGAAAGAGCAACACTGGGATACCCGGGTGAACTGAAATTAAGTCCTGCTTTTTCTTTGTATGCCTTCCATACCAGTGCACTGCAATCATAATATCCTTTTTTGGTTCTTTTTTCCTGACTGTATGTCCAATGAGTGCCTATGTAATTGGCACGTTCGGCAACCTTCTTAAGCTTGCTTGTGGTAACTGATACAGCACATCCGAGATATTGATCTCCGATCTTTGCTTTGATTATAACATTGCCGATATTTTTACCCTTTACAACACCATTGGAACTTACTGTTGCAATTTCCGGATTGCTTGATGTCCATATAATGTCACCTGAATATCCGGTGACTTTCAGTGTATGTTGTTTCTTCTTGACCAGAAGGAGTGACTGGTCAGATATATCAACCTTCTCTGCTGTATAATTAACTGTAAATTCCTTACCGTATATATTAAATGTAATAATACCTGTACCTGTTGTATTGATGTATTGTCTGATTGTAATTATATTGTCATAAACGTATGCTTCTATTCCAAGCATGGGATTACTGCAGGTATATGTGAAATTAGTTTCATCGGTATTACTTATTATTGAAGCACTGTTGATGGTTATCTGAGCTTCCGGGGCACTGTAGTAGGGATTTCTTCTATAATCATATTGAGGATACATGTATGAGTGGATATCATATGAACTTAAAGTTACATTGGTCATATCAATAGTCACTGTAAACTGTATGGTTGCAGAAAAGATATAGCCATATGTATTATATTCGCCGGAATAAACCTTGACGGATACAGTGGTTGTGCCGGGTGATACGGCGGAATATGAACCATTATTATCCACAGTCAAAATTCCGGT
>CAJOLO010000046.1:0-16471 GCA_905235345.1 uncultured Lachnospiraceae bacterium | reverse complement strand
CTGTCGGAAGCAGTCTGATCCTCTACATAAGAAAGATTCGGACGAATTGTTCCGGTGTCACCGGTATTGACAGTGACGGTAGCTGTTTCGTCTTTATTTACCGTAATATCGGATACGGCTGCATGTACATTTAAATGACATACTGACAGAATGATCATAGAAAAAGTAATTGTTGCTATTAAATAAATTATTGTTGGTTTTAATCTGCTCATTTGTAATCTTCCTTTCCGGCAACTGTTATTGGATATAGTAATTCCCAAACTGCCTATATGAATGTGTCGTAACCTATAATAGTATATCATTTTTTTATTATTCTGTAAAATAATCTGTCAAAATTGAATCAGATATGTTATACTCAAAATTATTATTCGTATCTTTTCTATCCGGAACAGGTAGGCAAATGCATACAGTTGAAGTAATGCGGAGTGACACCGGGTTTGGGATCATAAGATATTATGACTTTGTTTGGTACGGATAACTGATATTATAATAATGAAAGAAGGGAATTAATAAGATGAAGGCAGCGGTTATAATGGGGTCTACCAGTGATCTTGCAAAGGTTGAACCGGCAATCGACATTTTGAAAAAATACGGAGTTGAGGTTAATGTGAGATGTCTTTCGGCACACAGAGCACATGCAGGCCTTTCGGAATTTATGAAGGAAGTTAACGAGAATGGTACGGAGGTTGTCATTGCAGCGGCAGGTATGGCTGCAGCACTTCCGGGAGTGGTTGCTTCACAGACGGTACTTCCGGTAATAGGGGTTCCGCTTTCAGGTTCTGTACTTGACGGAATGGACGCACTAATGAGTATTGTTCAGATGCCGCCAGGAATACCTGTTGCAACTGTTGCGATTAACGGAAGTAAGAATGCAGCCTATCTTGCACTTCAGATTATTGCAGTTAAGCATGATGAGATCAGGAAGGCTCTGCTCGATGACAGAAGAGCTATGGAGGAGTCGGCAATGAAGGCGAATGAAGAAGTACAGGCAAAATATTCATAATATTGACTGTTTTGAATGTTAATATTAATTACATTCAATATTGCTGAACAATGCTATCGGGATGATGAACAAGTCATTGATATAAAAAATCCGCTATATATTATATATAGCGGATTTTTTATAAAATTAATGAATTCCTTTGATTATGCTTCGAGCTTGCTGCCTGTAAGTCTTTCATAGGCTTCAAGATATTTGTCAATGGTTTTCTGTGCAATGTCTTCCGGAAGCTCCCAGTCGTGTTTTCCGTCATTTTCCTTTAACCAGTCTCTTGCGAACTGTTTGTCGAATGAAGGCTGACCGTGTCCCGGTTCATACCCGTCTGCAGGCCAGAAACGTGAACTGTCCGGTGTAAGCATTTCGTCACCGAGAACGATATTGCCGTTTTCATCCAAACCGAATTCAAACTTGGTGTCTGCAATTATTATTCCTTTTGAGAGAGCATAATCTGCGCATTTTTTATAAAGAGCTATAGTGTAGTCTTTTAATTTGGAAGCATATTCTTCACCTTTACCGGGGAATGCTTTTTCAAGTACATCTATACTCTGCTCATAAGAGATGTTTTCATCATGATCGCCGAGTTCTGCCTTAGTTGAAGGAGTATATATGGGTTCAGGAAGCTTGTCGGATTCTTTAAGTCCGGCAGGTAATTTGATTCCGCATACAGTACCGTTATCCTTGTAGCTTGCCCATCCGCTTCCTGTGATATATCCTCTTACGATACACTCTATAGGGAGCATGGTAAGCTTTCGACACATCATGCTGTTGCCGTCAAATTCAGGTTTTCTGAAGAATTCCGGCATATCCTTGACATCTGCGGAAATCATATGATTCGGAAGAATATCTTTAGTCATGTCAAACCAGAACTTTGATATTTGAGTAAGGACTGTTCCTTTCTTGTTTATATTGTTCTTGAGTATTACATCAAAGCAGCTTATTCTGTCGGTTGCGACCATTATAAGACTGTCTCCGTTGTCATAAATCTCACGTACCTTGCCTGCTTTGATGGGTTTTAGTTCATTTGCACTCATTTTCATACCTCCATAATATATTGTGGTGAACATGTATTTATTCATTAATTGAACAGGCATATCATATAAGAATTGCAAGCGGATATTGATTCTGTTCAATTAATATTGCATATTAAATAAAAACATGATAAGAATAGTAGATTTTTGTGTAAAAATCAAGTCTTTTTATGCATTTATTACCAGATTGTGTTATTATATGGTTACTATATATATTCGATTAAATACAGATGTGAATCAATGTCGGTAACTTAAGCCTTCCCCTTTCAGGGGAAGGTGGCGGCAAATCTTGATTTGCCGACGGATGAGGTGACGAAAATAGCTTTAAGTTAATGACATTGGATGTGAACAGCAATTATCATATCGTTATGGTTTGCGGCAGATGTTTTTGAAGGGATTTATTGCGTTAGTACTTTATATATAAGCTTTGTTATGATTATTTAACTAAGTCGGAGGAAAATTATGATTTGGAAAGTTCTTGGAATTGATAAGACGAAGGATAAGGAAGTGATCAGGAAAGCATATCTTGGAAAACTGCATTTTGTTAATCCGGAGGATGATGAGGAAGGCTTCAAGGAGCTTAGAAGTGCCTATGAGGAAGCACTTGTGTTTGCGGATCAACCGGAAGAAACCGAGGATGATAATGCTGATACGAATAACATTGGCTATGGCAGAAAAAAGAATGATGTAGACAGATGGGTGGACAAGGTTTCGAATGTATATTCGGATATTGCACTTAGAAGAAATGAGGAGTGCTGGAAATCTTTGTTAAATGATCCTATATGTGATGATCTTGATACGGAAATTGAGGCCGGCGAGAAGCTGTTGGTATTTTTAATGTCACATTCGTATATACCTCAGACGATATGGCGGCTCATTGATAATAGATTTCATTATTCAGATAATATCGCTGCTCTGAAGGAGAGGTTTCCTGAGAATTATATTGATTTTCTTGCATGGCAGATAAAAACTCCGGGTTTTATTGATTATGAGCTTTTTGACGGAGATACGAAAGATCATCCCGATGAATTTATTTATAAGCTTTATGAAATTAAAGGGGCAGAGGAAAAACGAGATATCCCCGAAGCTTTAAAACTCCTTAATGAGATTGAAAGATATGATATAACACATCCCTTTACAGATGTGGAAAGAGCTAATTGTCTTCTTTTACAGGCAGGAGAGCTTGATGAGTTTATATATGATTCTGAAAGCAAAGATAAAAGAAAAAATGAAAAAACTGAGACTGAGACCCGTGAAAACAAAACGATCGGGATAGGAATCGATAAAACTGAGAGCGAATCGAAAACGGATAAGGTCGATAAAGATAAGAATGTCAAAGATAATAATGAACTAAGGAAACAGGCTCTGGACATAATGGAGGAGCTGGATTTTGAATTTTCATCCAATATATATATTCACAGGATATATGGAGAGGCTCTGCTTGCCAATAAGAAAACGGAAGCGGCGATGCAGGTCTTTAATGAACTTAAGGAAAAGGAAGAGGGCAATTCCAATTTTGCTGCAATGCTTGGCAGGGCAAAATGCATGATGTTAGACGGTGACTATGAAAATGCCAAGGAAGAGCTGGAAGATATATTGGAGGAAAAAGTTCAGGATATAGATGCACTGACTCTCCTTGATGTGGTGAATGCTTTTCTTGTTGACCGCTATATAAATAAGCTTAAGACTGAAAAAAATATGCAAACAACTATTAAGCTCGGATGGTGCTATTATCAGCAGAGAGAGTTTAAGAAAGGAATTGAACTGCTGGATGATTTCGGCGAAAGTGAAGAGTATGATTACATCAATCTGAGATGTCGTCTGTATCTTGCGGATGAAGATTATGTGAATGCATATCCGCTGGCAATGAAATGGTTGTCGATGATAGAATCAAGCGTTGATGACGGAACAAGAGAGATGGAGAAACGTAAAAAAAGACGTTCGCTTGCACTGTTTTCAATCGGAGTATGTCTGTGGGAAATTGCACTGGCGGAAAATGATAAAGCGGATAAAGACAGTGCAGGGAAAGATGATAAAGCGACGGGTGATAAAAATAATAAAGAGGAAACGGGATATAATGGGGAATCAGACAGAAAGGCTGAAGCTGTAGATTATATTGAACAGTCTGTTGAAGAGGAACAAAACCATCTTGTGAAGATGTCCTATATGGAGCAGCTTGCCAAGTTCTATCTTGCAGACAGGCAATATGAAAGATGTGTTGCTGAGTGCTCTGATATTATTAATATGGATGCAGGTTTTTTTCCTGCTTACGTTCACAGGCAGAGAGCTAACTATGAGCTTAAGAAAGCCAAAGAGGTTGTGGATGATTACTTTGAATGTATAGAGATATATCCCGAGTATGCACCGCCTTATGTGCTTGCGGCAGAAGTGTTCTTTGCTTTTGAGCAGTATGATGATATAGAGCATATTCTTGAAAATGCGGAAGAAGCACATTTAGACAGTGATGCATTGGAATTATATAGGATAAGGGTTCTGCATTATAAGGAATTTTCACATGACAATCTTTTGAAGTGCCTTGAAATGATTGAAAGGCTTGAAGAAAAAATCAAAAAAAAGTCATCGGATGAAAAGAATTTAACTGCTGATATTGATAAAACAGATAATGTAAAAGAGGATGATGATAGTCTGTTTGATGATAAACAGATAACCGATATAGAAAAGCCTGAGGAAATTGTGAGAGAACATGCTCTCATATACTGGGATCTTAATGAAAATGATCAGGCGATATCCCTGATAGATAAATATGTGAAAGAACATCCCCACTGTGTTATGCTTCAAAATCTTAAGATAGATATCCTTAACCAGATGGGCAGAAACAAAGAAGCACTTCAGTTATGCGAGAAGCTTTATAAAGAAACTAAATCTGTATATATGCAGACAAGACTGGGTGTGTGTTATGAGAGGGCTGAGGATTATGATAATGCATTAAAGACGTATTTAGAGGTATATGACAGGGATCCTCAATATAATGCCGTAGTAAGAAGACTTATGTACCTTAACAGCTTTCTTTCCGATAAGGAGAAGAGTCTTGAATATTCCAGGGACGGAATCAGATATGCAACAGAGTATATAGAGCTTACCGGGTCTGCCGAAGGGTATGTGGAAAGAGGTAATCTGTATATTGATATTTATGAACTTGAGAAGGCTGCCGATGATTGCAGGAAAGCAATCGAGCTTAACCCTGATATGTATTATGCATATAATAATCTTGGATGCGCATTGCTTAAGCTTAGAAAGACGGAGGAGGCTATACCTCCGCTTCTTCATGCAATAGAGATGGATGAGAGCAGGGATCATTTACCGTACCTTAATCTGGCAGAGGCATATACCATATTGGGAAAATATGATGAGGCTGTTGAAAAATATAAGCAGATGCTTAAGGTATTCCCAAAGCATACATATGTCTGGAAGGATATTGTTAAACTATATTGCAAAATGGGTAAATATGACAAGGCGATAGCATATTATCAGAAGGAGACAGAGACACTTCGGAAGAGATTAAATGAAGGTGATCTGTTAAGCAGAATAAAGAACAAAGACGAGAAGACACGCCTGGAAGAGAAGCTTATGGAGCAATACTGTGAACTTGGAGATGTGTATCGTCAGGCGGAAAAATATGTACAGGCGAATGAGTACTATGAAAAAGTATGTAAACGTATGACAAGGATAATAAGACCTAAGTTTTACGTAAATGCAGCATTTAAGTTGATGGAATATTACAGGGATATTGGTAACCCTCGCAGAGCGTATAACCTGATTTTTAATTTAAGAGTCACACATATGAACTTTTCCCCCGAGATTCTTGGTTATGATAATGGCAGAAGGCTGTTGTTTATAGAAGCGACAGTTGAATTTGAGATGGGTAAAAGGAAACTTGCAAAGGACAGTGCGGAAAGATATTTCAATCTTTTAAGCAGACATAATAAGAATATCGGCAAATTGTTGGAGGATGCCAGATACCGCCCGAATAACCTATATGAAGTTGCAATTATGAAGATATGTGAGGGGGAACTTTCTGAGGCGAAGAGATACATCGAACAGATTAAGGATTGTCATCTGTGTGTTATGTGTGAGTGCAGTGATTGTTTTGAGTATTATTTTGCAAAAGGGCTTATATCCGAACTTGAGAATAGATATGATGAGGCAGTAACTCTTTATGAAAAGGCGATAGAATTAAAGGGGGATTATCCATGTGCACAAAGGCATCTTGAACTTTCAAAACAGAAACTTAAGGGGTGAGGAGACTATTGTTTTTCTGTGCGATTTATGATATAGTAAAACTCATCTATGAGTATGTGATTATCTTGAGGTAATATAAGATATTTAGCAGTGATTCATTTAAGATGTTCAGGGCAATATATATATGATTTGCTTTGGGCAGGCTTCATAGATTAAGTTTTATTACATTATAGACAGAGGACGTAACATGATAATCGGTATTGATCTTGGAACTACAAACAGCCTTGTGGCGTATTATACAGAGGAAGGACCTAAGATAACAGACTGGGAAAGAATCTCACTCCTTCCGTCGTGAGTGTTGATGATGACGGACAGGTCTTTATAGGAGAGACGGCTAAGGAGAGAATGTTGTTATATCCGGAAAGTTCAGCTTCTGTTTTCAAGCGCAGTATGGGAAGTGAGAAGATATATGAGCTTGCAGGAAAGAGATTTCTTCCCGAGGAACTTTCGGCACTGGTGCTTCGTGCACTTAAAGAAGATGCCGAAGTATATCTGGGAGAAGAAGTTACGGAGGCTGTAATAAGTGTTCCGGCATATTTTAATGATGAGAGAAGAAAAGCAACAAAACGGGCAGGGGAACTGGCAGGTCTTAAGGTAGAGCGGATAATCAGTGAGCCTACGGCTGCAGCGATTGCATATGGTCTTTACCAGAACAGAGAGAACGGAAAGTTCCTTGTGTTTGACTTAGGTGGGGGTACATTTGATGTATCAATACTTGAATTGTTCGACTCCATCATAGAAGTGCGTGCTGTTGCAGGGGACAACTTCCTGGGCGGTGAGGATTTCACCAAGGTGATTGAAAAGATATTCTTTGAAAAGAATCCGGATATCTCCGAAAGTGATTTGTCTGAGAAGGAGTTAAGGCATATTAATAAGCAGGCAGAGAAATGCAAGCTGGGATTTTCAGAAGCAGATTCGGTTGATAACAGATATTCTGTAATGTCGTGTGTTATAAATGACAAGACTTATGAGATGACTTTATCTATCGATGAATATGAGGCGAAGTGTGATGAACTGCTTGATAAGATAAGACAACCGATCAAGAGAAGTCTGTCAGATGCCAATATAAGACTTAAGGACATTGACAGAGTTGTAATGGTTGGCGGAGCAACAAAGCTTTCTTTTATTAGAAAATTTGTCGGTAAGTTATTTCATAATTTGCCCGATACATCAATCAATCCTGACGAGGCGGTTGCATTAGGCGCCGCTGTGCAGGGGGCGATGAAGGAACGTAAGGACAGCATTAAGGAGGTGATACTTACGGATGTTTGTCCGTTTACTTTAGGAACAGAGGTTGTGCTGGAGAAGGATGACGGAAGATTTGAGGATGGACATTTTTGCCCGATTATTGAGAGAAATACAACTATTCCGGCAAGCAGAACAGAGAGATTATATACGGTTAATGACAATCAGACGCAGATTTGCTGTAAGGTGCTGCAGGGCGAAAGCAGATTTGTCGGCAATAATGTTATGCTCGGTGAGATAAAGATTAAAGTTCCTAAGGCAGAAGCGGGCAAAGAAGCGGTTGATGTGACATATACATATGATGTGAATTCAATTCTTGAGGTTGAGATTAAGGTGGTTTCTACGGGGGAAATCACTAAGCAGATAATCAAGACAAATGCCACGGATATGTCTGAGGAGGAGATTAAGGAGCGAATGGAGGCACTTTCATATCTGAAGATTCATCCAAGGGATAAGGAGGAGAATAAGCTTCTTCTGCTTCGGGGTGAAAGACTTTATGAGGAGAGTGTCGGCAGAAACCGAATGGAGATTGAGTACGCAATTAGAGATTTTGAAAAAGCATTAGACACAAGAGAGGAAAGTGTTATAGAAGGCGCAAGACGTGATTTCAAGGAATTCCTTGAGGATTTTAATGAGTAGACTGATTTTAAGAAATTTTCTTGAATTGTTATACTCAATATGTGTAAGTTGAATATACATGAGACAGTTAAGGGGAGGGCACAGATATTGTTTGACATACATTTTATGAGATTTATTCAGAAATTATCTGAAAGTGAAAATACGTTAGATATTTTTAAAGATGCTTTTAGTGAACTGGCAGATCAGTTTCGCTTTGGAGAAGTGCGTGTGCGTTACACGAAAAAAGAGACAATCAATAATCCAGACGGTGTGGATGATAATATTTCATTTTTTTTAGATAAAGGTGACATTGATGAGAACAATGTTATAAAAAAAGAATTCCATACGGCAGAGGACGGAATTGAGTATATTTCTCTTGTTGCATTAAAGGATGCAGGTTTATGGACTGAAGAGGAGAAGAATGCTCTTGATATCATTATTGATATTTTCTTCTTTCATATAAGTAAGACAAGACTTATTAAAGCTATTGAACAGAGTGCATATAAGGATTATTTGACAGAGCTTCCGAATTCAAACGGATATTTTGAATTTGCCAAAAATCTGTATGAAAGAAACGAGTTGGCAAAATATAATGCATTTTATTTCGATTTAAAAGGATTCGGATTGGTCAATGTGAAATTTGGCAAGGAAGAGGCTGATATCATTATTTGCAGATATGTGTCAGTTCTAAAGCAATTTATTGCGGATGATGAGTGTTTGGGAAGAATAGCAGGAGATAATTTTGTTGCTCTTATCCGTAAGGAACGTTCAGAAGAATTCTTAAAACTGATTGAGAATGTCGAAACCTTTGCTTATGTTGATAAAAAGATGACAACAGTCGATATTTCTGCTGTGGCTGGTGTGTTGGAGATTGATGAGAAGATTGAAGATTACAGACAACTCATAAGCCAATGCTCAATAGCATATGATGTTGCAAAATATGTAACCAAAAGACCTTATATGTACCTGACAAAAGAGATGAATCAAAAGGCACTAAAACAGAAACAGGTAAGGTCAAAGTTCAAGCAGGCAATCATGAACGAGGAGTTTGTTATATATTATCAGCCTAAGGTTGAGACAGATACATATTCTTTAGCAGGTGCGGAAGCTCTTGTAAGGTGGGTTTCTGACGATAAGCTCATATCTCCGGGAGAATTCATCCCTCTTATTGAAGAAGACGGATTAATATGTGAACTTGATTTTTATATGTTGAAACATGTATGCCACGATATTAACATGTGGAAGGTTCAAGGGATTGAGCCGGTACGGGTGTCGGTCAATTTTTCACGCAGACATCTGTTAAATCCCGATTTTCCTCAGAAGATAATCGATACGATCAGTGAGCATGGTGTTAATCCTAAGTATATTGAGATTGAGATAACAGAGACTGCTGATGAAGAAGAGAGCGATATGCTTAATATCTTTATGAAGGAGATGAAAGATCATGGTATCGCTACAGCCATTGATGATTTTGGAACAGGTGTATCTTCGTTTAATATATTGAGAAACTCACAGGTGGACGTACTTAAGATAGACAAGTCGTTGATAGATGATGCTGTAATGACAGAAAGCGATATTATTGTTATTTCCAACATTATAAAGATGGCAAGGGAACTTGATGTGGACGTAATCACAGAGGGTGTTGAGAGATGGGAACAGGTAGAGTTTTTGCATGATATAGATTGTCATCTCATTCAGGGCTTTCTGTTTGACAGACCGATGCCGGAGAAAGAATATACAGAGAGACTTAGAAAGAGAACATATGATATTACGAAGGTTAATGATGTTGAGTCGAAATAATACAGAGTGCAGACTTAATGAAGGTGTTGCTTAAGGCAAACCGCATGTGGCGAGAAAGATTCGTAAGCGAATCTTGAATATATAAATAAAAACAGGAGGATGTAATAATGGATTACAAGAAGGCAGGAGTAGATATTGAGGCAGGATACAAATCAGTGGAACTCATGAAAGAGTATGTTAAGGAGACTATGAGACCTGAGGTGCTCGGAGGACTTGGAGGCTTTTCGGGAGCATTTTCACTTAACAAGATTAAGGATATGGATGATCCTGTGCTGCTTTCAGGTACAGACGGATGCGGTACGAAGGTCAAGCTTGCATTTCTTATGGATAAGCATGATACCATCGGTATTGATGCTGTTGCCATGTGCGTAAATGATATCGCTTGTGCCGGAGGTGAACCGTTATTCTTCCTTGATTATATTGCGTGCGGAAAGAATTATCCCGAGAAGATTGCAACAATAGTAAAAGGTGTAGCAGAGGGATGTAAACAGTCGGATGCAGCACTTATCGGCGGTGAGACCGCAGAGCACCCTGACCTTATGCCGGTGGATGAATATGACCTTGCCGGATTTGCTGTCGGAGTTGTGGATAGAAAAGATCTTATTACAGGAGAGAATATTAAGCCGGGAGATACTCTTATAGGTATTGCATCTTCAGGTGTACACAGTAACGGATTTTCTCTGGTTCGTAAAGTGTTTGAGATGACAAAGGAATCTCTTGACACATACTATGATGAACTTGGTATGACACTTGGAGAGTCGTTGATAACGCCGACAAGAATATATGTTAAGGCATTAAGAAGCGTTAAGGAAGCAGGCGTTACGATCAAGGGATGTTCGCATATCACAGGAGGGGGATTCTACGAGAATATACCGAGAATGTTGCCGGATGGTGTTCGTGCGGTTGTTGACAAGGATTCATACGAGGTTCCTGCAATATTTAAGCTTCTTGCCAAGACGGGGAATATTGATGAGCATATGATGTATAATACTTATAATATGGGTGTCGGTATGGTGTTGGCTGTTGATAGTGCTGATGCTGAGAAAACTATTGAAGCGATAAATGCTGTAGGTGACAAGGCATGGAAACTCGGAGCTGTTGAGGCAGGAGATAAGGGTGTTAAGATACAGTAAATGATTGTTTCTTTTGAGTTTGAAGATGCAAGTCGGTATCTTTTAATAGTTAAAAAATATTTACAGAAAGGCTAAGCGATATGTTAAGAGTTGCAGTTATGGTTTCCGGTGGCGGCACTAATCTTCAGGCGATTATAGATGCTGTGAAGGATGGCACAATTACCAATACAGAGTTGGTTGCTGTCATTAGTAACAATAAAGGTGCGTATGCTTTAGAGCGTGCTAAGAACGCAGGAATTAAGGATGTTGTTGTATCTCCAAAGGATTATGATACAAGAGACGAATTTCACAAAGTACTTATAGATACGATTGATAAACTTGATGTTGACCTCATAGTTCTTGCAGGATATCTTGTGGTAATCCCACCGGAACTTATTGATAAATATGAGAACAGAATAATTAATATACATCCGTCACTTATACCGTCATTTTGCGGTACAGGCTTTTACGGACTTAAAGTGCATGAGGCTGCACTTGCAAGGGGTGTGAAGGTAGTAGGTGCCACTGTGCATTTTGTGGACAAGGGTACTGATACGGGACCTATTATTTTACAGAAGGCTGTTTCTGTCGAGCAGGGTGATACACCGGAGATCCTGCAGCGACGCGTGATGGAGCAGGCAGAGTGGAAGTTGTTGCCTGAGGCAATCAATCTTATTGCGAATGATAAGGTATCTGTTGTGGATGGAAAGACGATTATAAGATAATAATATTTGCTATAGGATTACGGTTACAACGCAGAACATCATAATTAAAAATGATATTAATATATTGCAAGGAGGATGTTAAAGTAAATGAAAGTAATGATCATAGGAAGCGGTGGGAGAGAGCATGCAATCGCCACAAGCGTGTCAAAGAGTAAGAAAGTTGATAAGATATATTGTGCACCGGGTAACGCAGGTATTGCAAAAATCGCAGAATGCGTGGATATTCCGGTGATGGAATTTGACAAACAGGTTGCGTTTGCAAAGGAGAATGCAATAGATTTCGTTATAGTGGGACCTGATGATCCTTTGGTTGCCGGTTGTGTGGATGCGTTTGAGGAGGCAGGAATTAAAGTGTTTGGACCCAGAAGCAATGCAGCGATTATTGAAGGTTCCAAAGCATTTTCCAAGGATCTTATGAAGAAATACGATATTCCTACAGCTGCTTATGAGAATTTTGATAATGCAGAGGATGCACTTGCTTATCTTGAAAATGCAAGCTTCCCTATTGTATTAAAGGCAGATGGTCTTGCGCTTGGAAAGGGAGTGCTTATCTGTAAGAATCTGGAAGAGGCGAAAGCCGGAGTTAAAGAGATAATGTTAGACAAACATTTTGGCTCAGCAGGAAACCGCATGGTTATAGAGGAGTTCATGACAGGACGCGAGGTATCTGTTCTGGCATTCTGTGACGGAACTACGATTAAGACTATGACATCAGCGCAGGATCATAAACGGGCAAAAGATGGCGACCAGGGACTTAATACAGGAGGAATGGGAACATTTTCTCCAAGTCCTTTCTATACAGAGGAGATTGCGGCATTTTGTCAGAAAGAGATATATGACAAGACAATGGCTGCTATGAAAGCAGAGGGAAGAGATTTTGTTGGAGTGCTTTTCACAGGACTTATGCTTACGGATAAGGGACCTAAGGTGTTAGAATACAATGCCAGATTCGGTGATCCGGAGGCGCAGGTTGTACTTCCGAGAATGAAGAATGATATCATTGATGTTATGGAGGCGTGTGTAGAGGGAAGATTAGATCAGATTGATCTGCAGTTTGAGGATAATGCGGCGGTATGTGTTGTGCTTGCCTCAGACGGTTATCCGGTTTCTTATGAGAAGGGTTTCCCTATAAGCGGACTTGATAAATTTGAGGATAAGGATGGATATTATGTATTTCATGCCGGAACCAAATTTGCCGGAGAGGGTGCTGACAAGAAGATAGTTACGAATGGCGGACGTGTACTCGGTGTTACGGCCAAAGGCTCGGATTTAAAAGAAGCAAGAGCCAATGCTTATGAAGCAACCAAACTGATAGAATTCGATAACAAGTATATGAGAAATGATATCGGTAAGGCAATTGATGAGGCGTAAAAGGAGAATGCAATGGGTCAGAATTATACGAAAAGCGCTAATAATGCGTTAAAGTATGCAAAAAAGATTGCACTGGAGCTAAAACAGGAGTATGTGGGAAGTGAACATTTACTTCTTGGCCTTCTTAAGGAAAGAACAGGAATTGCCTATGCAGTTCTTACGAAAAATGGAGTTGAGGATAGTAAGCTGGAAGCACTGACCAGTCAGCTCATGATGGATCACACCAATGTGGTGCTGGCGAATAAGGCTGAATTTTCAAAAAGATGCCAGGATATTCTTGATATAGCGGCAAAGGAAGCAAAGTATTACAAGGCGGATTTAATTGGAACAGAGCATCTGCTTATTGCAATCATTAAACATCCTGACAGCGTGGCGTTTCGTCTGTTGACAGCTATGAATATTCAAGTGACCAAGCTTTACGGAGATATTCTTGAGGCTATGGGACTGCCACCGTCACAGGCAAAGTCAGAACTTAATAAGTTGAAATCCAAGGATAAGAAGGGGAAATCTTCCACTCCTACATTAGATCAATATTCAAGAGATTTTACCAAGCTGGCTGCTGAGGGTAAACTCGATCCTGTTGTGGGCAGAAATGAAGAGATGTCAAGAGTTATACAGATATTAAGCCGCAGGATGAAGAATAATCCTTGCCTTGTCGGAGAACCGGGAGTCGGAAAGACTGCTATTGTCGAGGGACTGGCTCAGATGATAATAGCAGGGGATGTTCCTGATACGGTGAAGGATAAGAGAGTCCTTTCGCTGGATATGTCAGGGATGGTTGCCGGTTCGAAATACCGTGGTGAATTTGAGGAGAGAATCAAGAAACTTATAACGGAAGTGACTACATCGGGAAATGTTATATTATTTGTTGATGAGCTACACACTATTATCGGTGCGGGTGGTGCTGAAGGTGCAATTGATGCGTCTAATATATTAAAACCGGCATTGTCGAGAGGCGAGCTTCAGATGATAGGTGCAACCACGACTGTTGAATATCGGAAATATGTGGAGAAGGATGCTGCGTTGGAACGAAGGTTTCAACCGGTGACTGTACATGAACCGACCAAGGAGGAAGCCTATGAGATTCTGAAAGGACTTCGTTCAAGCTATGAGTATCATCATGGGATTGAGATAAGTGATGAGGCACTTAAGGCTTGTGTTGATTTGTCCACAAGATATCTTAACGACAGGTTTCTGCCTGATAAAGCCATTGATCTGATGGACGAGGCGGCAGCCAAGAAACGACTTTCGGTATATAAAGTAACCCCGCAGATGAAGGATGTGGAGAAGGAACTTAAAGCGTTAAATGATGAACTCGACCAGTCATTTATGGCGAATGATCTTGAGACTGCCCATGAGACAAAACGGGCAATCAGGATTCTTGAGGAAAAGCAGGAAAAACTAAAGAAAAAGCATGAGAATTTAATAAAAAAAGAGAATATGGTATTAGATGACGAGGATATAGCTGTGGTTGTATCTGAGTGGACTAAGATTCCTGTAAGTCGCTTGCAAGAGGAAGAAAGTAAACGTCTTCTTCATCTTGAGGATGAACTTCATAAACGTGTTATAGGGCAGAATGAGGCTGTTGATGCCGTAGCTAAGGCAATAAAGCGTGGACGAGTTGGTCTTAAGGATCCGAAGCGCCCAATAGGTTCATTTCTTTTTCTCGGACCTACAGGTGTGGGAAAGACAGAACTATCTAAGGCATTGGCAGAAGCTGTGTTTGGTGATGAAAAGAATCTGATAAGAGTTGATATGTCGGAATATATGGAAAAACACAGTGTATCTAAAATCATAGGTTCACCACCGGGATATGTAGGTTTTGAAGAAGGCGGACAGCTTTCCGAAAAAGTAAGAAAGAACCCGTATTCCGTAATTCTTTTTGATGAGATCGAGAAGGCACATGTTGACATTTTTAATGTACTGTTGCAGATACTAGATGATGGTCATGTCACTGATGCTCAAGGCAGAAAGGTTGATTTCAAGAATACCATAATTATTATGACGAGTAACGCAGGGGCATCAAGAATTATGGAACCTAAGACTTTAGGATTCATAACTGATAAATCAGAAGAAAAGGAACATGAAACCATGAAGAGTGGTGTCATGGAGGAAGTAAAGAGATTGTTCAAACCTGAATTTTTGAACCGTATTGATGATACTATTGTATTTCACGCTCTTACAAAGGAAGAAATCAAAGAGATTACAGATCTTCTTATGTCTCAATTTGTAAAACGTGTTAAGACACAGATGAATATTGACATCAGATATGGAGATGCTGTTAAGAATTATATCTTTGAAAAGGGATATGATAAGAAATACGGTGCAAGACCACTTCGGCGTGCAATTCAGAATGAGATAGAGGATAAGATGGCTGAGGAAATTCTTGCAGGTAATATTTCATCGGGAGACACAGTGCGAATTTCAGTGGTGAAGTCCGGAGTGAAATTCAAGGTTTGCGGTTGAATTTGCATCATAGAAGTAATGAATTGTTTTACAGGATAATTAAATAATCAAACAGTTAACAAATATTTAAAAGTTTTTTACTGGAAAAGTAAAGATATATATTGTATACTGAATGTAATCAGATAAACACAGCATTATTAAGCATAGGAGGATAAGAAAATGGCTGTAGTTAAGGAGCTCATTAAGGAAGAGAATGGAGCGTTAAGTTTTGGGAATTATGAGTTGGAGGCCAAGACAAAGTTAGACGGTTTTGAATTTAAAGGGGACAAGTATAAGATCAAGACTTTTAAGGAAATCACAAAACTTGAAAGAAATGGCTCGTTTGTATATGAATCAGTTCCGGGAACGGTTGTGCATGACTTTAAGGCAAACGATAGTGTGGTCGAGTTCAAGGTTGAGGGAACAGAGGATTCGCAGATTACACTTGAATTAGAAGCCGGGCAGGAGTATATTACCGTGATTGATGGTAACAGTGCCGGTGCAGTTAAGACTAATCTTGGTGGAAAACTTAATCTTTCAGTTGAAATCAATCCGGGACAGCTTTCTGAAATCAGGATAGAGAAGAAATAATATTTTGTTTTATGTTATATAGTTTGAATGCATTTTTATTATATTTAATTTGTGTTTAGATTATATAACCTCATAATTGCAGTGCAGATAATAATGTAAGGCGTTTGTGAAATGTATTCATATGCTTTCGCAAACGCCTAGTTGCATTGATATAGGCGATTGCATTAATATAGGTGTTTGCGAAACTCTTGTTTATATTTTCAGGATTGTACATATTATACAGTTCCATCACAGGCACGCTTTCGCTGCTTGTCGCACGCAACGGTACATAATGCA
>CAJOLO010000045.1 GCA_905235345.1 uncultured Lachnospiraceae bacterium | reverse complement strand
ATAACGAGAAAGGAGAAAATGTTAAGAGGCAATGTATTCGATAACTTTAACACAATTAATTGAGAAGATGAATCTGGTTAATTATATACCGGAGATTGATACGGATAAGATTTTGATAACTGACCCGGATATCAACCGACCTGCGGTGCAGCTTTCAGGTTTTTTTGAGCATTTTGACGAGAATCGTATTCAGATATGCGGTAACGTGGAACATGCTTATATTGCCAGCATGAAAGATGAAGAGAAACGGGCAGAGATATTTGATAAGCTGTTCCAGCATAATTTTCCGTGTCTTGTTTTTTGCAGAGGCCTGCAACCGCAGGAATTCATTATTGAGGTGGGAAGAAAATACGGGATTCCTGTTCTTACCACGGAGGCGACTACTTCTGCATTTGTACATGAGACGGTTAGGTGGCTGCATGTGGAGCTGGCACCGAGAATTTCAATACATGCGGTATTGGTTGATGTGTACGGCGTAGGAGTACTCATCACCGGTGAGAGTGGTATCGGTAAGTCGGAGGCGGCGTTAGAGCTTATAAAACGTGGTCATCGTCTTGTATCTGACGATGTGGTTGAGATTAAGAAAGTCTCGGATGATACACTTGTTGGAACATCGCCGGAAATAACCAGGCATTTTATAGAGCTTAGAGGTATCGGTATTATAGATGTTAAGGCGTTGTTTGGCTTTGAGTGTGTTAAGGTTACGCAGAGCATAGATCTTGTGATTAATCTGGAGGAGTGGAACAAGGAAGCCAGTTATGACCGTTTGGGATTAGACGACCATTATACGGAATATCTCGGGAATAAGGTGGTTACCTATAATATACCAATCCGACCGGGACGAAATATTGCGGTTATTGTTGAGTCTGCCGCAGTAAATCATCGTCAGAAGCAGATGGGTTATAATGCAGCTCAGGAGATGTACAAACGAGTCACTGAAAATATGCGTAAATAGGTTGGTGTTTGTAAACGCAATTACCGCAATTACCTATATATTATACAATAATAAGGAGGACAATATGAGCAAGTATGTATTTGGAGCAGATGTCGGAGGAACAACAGTTAAGCTTGGTTTTTTTACAGCGGAGGGCGAACTGCTTGATAAATGGGAAATTTCTACAAGAAAGGATGAAGGTGGACGATTTATTCTTCCTGATGTAGCAGAATCAATTAATGCTAAGATTGAGGAGAAGGGCATCGTAAAAGAGGATGTTGTTGGTGTTGGAATCGGTGTGCCCGGTCCTGTAAGAGATGACGGAACAGTGTTGCGTTGCGTTAATCTTGGATGGGGAGTGTTTAATGTAGAGGAAGAATTTGAGAAACTTACAGGACTTCCCTGCAAGGTTGGTAATGACGCTAATATGGCATCTCTGGGAGAGATGTGGCAGGGAGGCGGCAAAGGCTTTTCTTCAATCGTGATGGTAACACTCGGAACCGGTGTCGGCGGAGGCATTATAATCAACGGAAAGATGCTTTACGGAATCAATGGTGCCGGTGGAGAGATTGGTCATATCTGTGTAAATGATTCCGAGACTGAGGTCTGCGGCTGTGGTAAGAAGGGATGTCTTGAGCAGTACACTTCTGCAACGGGTATAACAAGAATGGCAGAGAGGGCACTTAATAATACAGACCGTGCATCTAAGCTCAGAAATGTGCAGTACATATCTGCCAAGGAGATATTCGATGCAGCCAAGGAGGGAGATGATCTTGCCTTAGAACTTGTTGAGGATCACGGAAAGACACTTGGAAAAGCACTTGCTTCTGTTGCATGTGTGTGTGATCCTGAAGCATTTGTTATAGGAGGCGGCGTATCAAAAGCCGGTGAGATATTGCTGGAGACTACGGCAAAATATTATCAGCAGTATGTGTTCCACGCATGCAAGAATACCAGGTTTGTATTGGCTACTCTTGGAAACGACGCGGGCATATATGGCTGTGCTGAGGCAATTTTAACCAAGTGAAAGATTGATTTTTGGTAAAATAGACGAAAGAGGAGGCTTTCTTCCTCCTTTTTTCGTTACTTATTACATTGATTTTCATATGATTGTTAGAATATAATTATGTAAGATGCTGAAAGTATATCTAGTACACCGATTCTTAAATAACCGGACTGAATGCTTGCCTGCTTAACCTGAAGCCTCAGCGTAGCCCGCTACGCCTGCGTTTTTGAAACCGCACTGTCAGGCAAGCATCCTTCGCATTAAGTCCAGTTATTTTGCGAACGATGTACTAGATTATGCAGAAAGCATATATGGCAGATATACTGTATAATAAGATGATTTGTATTTGTTTGCGGTGGATTGCAGGAATGTACAGATGAAAATGACAGCGAAGCTTAAGTGCATTTCGCAGCAGGAACGCTTTAAGAGTTCTTGAATTAAATAAGATAGATTGGTTGGTCATGTAATGAGTCAGAATTTGATTAATGAATTATATCGTATAGTGGGAGAGGATAATGTCAGTCTTAACGAGCCGATGTCCGGGCACACCACGTTTCGAGTCGGAGGACCGGCACAATATTTTGTAACACCGATGGATACGGAAGAACTTTCTCAGATTGTAGCACTTTGCAAAGCGGAGAAGACTCCTTTTTTCATGCTGGGACATGGAAGTAATATTCTTGTGAGTGATAAAGGAATATCAGGGGTTGTGATTGGACTTTACAAAAATTATTCGAAATATTCTATTATTGGCAATACGGTTAATGCACAGGCCGGAGTAATGCTTAACAAGCTGGGGCAGGATATAAGAGATGCAGGTCTTACGGGATTTGAGTTTGCCTCAGGCATTCCGGGTACTTTAGGCGGTGCGGTTATGATGAACGCAGGCGCATATGGCGGAGAGATGAAGAATATTATAGATAGCGTGTCATTGATGGATTATGACGGAAATCTTTTGAAAAAGTCATGTGAGGAGATGGATTTTTCCTACAGACACAGCATTGTTGAGGATGAGAATCTCATAGTGCTTTCGGCAACATTAAAGCTTTCTAAGGGGAATATAAGAGATATTAACGATAAGATGCAGGAACTTGCCACTGCAAGAAAGACAAAACAGCCATTGGAATATCCAAGTGCGGGCTCAACATTTAAGCGTCCCGAAGGTTACTTTGCAGGGAAACTTATAATGGATGCGGGACTTGCAGGATATAGTGTGGGTGATGCACAGGTATCCGAAAAACACTGTGGTTTTGTTATCAATAAAGGTCATGCGAAGGCAGAAGATGTACTTAAGCTTATAGATGATGTTAAGAATACAGTATATGATAAATTTCAGGTGGAGTTAGAGCCTGAGGTGAGAATTGTGGGAGATGTCTGAGAATGAGATTTGTTATCGTAACAGGTATGAGTGGTGCCGGAAAGAGTACAACCCTAAAGACATTAGAGGATATAGGATATTTCTGCGTGGATAATCTTCCAATCCAGCTTATCAGGAGATTTGCAGAGATTGCCTATGATAAGGATAATGATATTGATGATGTGGCGATAGGTGTTGATATCAGGAGCGGTGTATATCTTGAACAGTTATCAGAGTGCCTGTCGCAGCTTAAGGAAGCGAATTATAATTACGAGATACTGTTCTTAGACTCCAATGATGATGTTCTCATAAAGCGATACAAGGAGACAAGAAGAAATCATCCTCTTGCCAGAGATGGAAGGGTAGAGGACGGAATAAGAATTGAGAGAAAACGCATAGCCTTTCTTAGAAAGGAAGCGGATTATATTATAGATACTACCAGTCTTCTGACAAGAGAGTTAAAGGCTGAGCTTGATAAAATATTCATTGAGAATGCAGAATATAATAACTTTATAATAAGTGTGGTATCATTTGGTTTTAAGTATGGGATTCCGAGGGATGCGGATCTTGTGTTTGATGTGAGGTTTCTCCCTAATCCGTATTATGATCTGGAACTCAGACCATATACAGGCAACGATGAGCCGGTAAGAGATTTTGTTATGCAGTTTGATGTAGCTAAGGAGTTTCTTAATAAGACAGTTGATCTCCTGGAATTTCTTATCCCCAATTATATCAAGGAGGGTAAGAACGGACTTGTTGTAGCGGTGGGGTGTACAGGCGGAAAGCACAGGTCGGTAACACTTGCCAACGGAATATATAAGGAACTTGAGCCATCACCATATTCGGTGAAGGTGGAGCACAGAGATATTGGGAAGGATGCTGTCAGAAAAGGATAGTGTCCCGATATAGAGGATATAATGCATGTCGTTTTCAACGAAGGTAAAAGAAGAAATCACAAAGCATGAAAGTCATGCAAGACATTGTATGATAGCGGAGCTTTTGGCACTCGTACTTGCCACCGGGGAGGTGGAATTTGACAAGGGAGAGGCTGTCCTTAAGCTTAAGCCGGAGAATCACAGCATAGGTGATAAGATATGCAGTCTCATAGATGTTATCTTTGATAATAATATAATCTATGAAATGCATACAAAATATATATTGATTCCTGACAGTATTATGACAGAAAGGCTATTGCAGACACTAAAACTCTCAGATTATATCGAGCTTATGAATGAGGACTGGCTTGATGATGATGAGATATCCGAGAATTTTGCCGTTGGGGAGACTATGTATGTGTCTTCCGGTGGGGTTTCACTACAGAATTGTCATTTTCCTAAGCAGGTAATTCAGAAAAGCTGTTGTAAAAAAGCATTCATAAGGGGGTTCTTTCTTGCGTCGGGGTCGGTAAATGATCCTAATAAGGCATATCATTTTGAGATAGTTGCGGATACTAAAGAGATGGCTGAAGTGTTAAGGGATACAATAGAAAGCTTTTCATTGGATGCCAAAGTGGTAAAAAGAAAGAAATACTATGTGGTATATCTTAAGGAAGGTTCGATGATAGTTGATATGCTTAATGTCATGGAAGCTTATGTCAGCCTCATGGATATGGAGAATGTCCGTATTATTAAAGATATGCGTAATGATATTAACCGTCGTGTTAATTGTGAGACAGCCAACATCAAGAAAACAGTGAGTGCTGCAATGAGGCAGATTGCTGATATTGAGTATATTGAAAAGACAAAGGGATTGAACTATCTTAGTTCGTCTCTCAGAGAGATTGCAGAGGTCAGGCTTCTTGAACCCGATGCAGATCTTGCTACTCTCGGAACAATGTTGAATCCACCGATTTCCAAATCAGGTGTGAATCATAGATTAAGAAAAATAAGTAAAATTGCGGAGGAGATTAAAAATGGTTAGAGAGACAGTAAGTGTGAATTTGGCAGCAGATGTTGAAGCAAGACCCGTTGCTGTTCTTGTACAGAAAGCAAGCCAGTTCGAAAGCAAGGTATTTATTCTATCAGGAGACAAGAAGATCAATGCCAAGAGTATCATGGGCATGATGAGTCTCGGACTTAATCAGGATGAAGAGGTTACAGTATGTGCAGAAGGAGAAGATGAACAGGACGCAGTTTCTGATATTGTGGCATATTTGAAAACTGCTGGCTGAAAATATTATTAAAGCTATGTAGTTCTTATCTTGCCCTTTATTAAATACTGTGATAAAATATTATTTGTATCACAATTTGGAATAGATTAGAAGTAGGTGAGGGATTATGGGATTTTTTTCAAACATTGTGAATAAGATTCCTTTTGTCAGAAGTTCTGTAAAACAGGAGGATTCACAATCAAACAATGTTGAGAAGCAGTATAATAAGGCTAAAGAACTGATTGAGCATGGTATTTCCGAAGAGGCCATCAAGAAGCTTAATCAGATTGCTGATATAGGAATGATGGAGCCGCAGTATCAACAATACGGATGTGAAGCGCTAAAGATACTTGGCGAGGTCTATGAAACGGGAAAGTATGATAATATCAAGGCTAATGTTGATCGTGAGAAGGCAACAAGTTATTATGAGAAGTATATTAAGTTTGTAGAGGATGGAAATCTTTATTACAAGCTTGGTCTTTTGATGCTTGATGTTCAGAATTTTTCTAAAGCCATTACATATCTTGAAAAGGCAGCCGATCAGAATATAACTCAGGCATATATGCGCCTTGGCGATATATATGAGAATGGTCTTAACAGGGTTGATGAGAACGGACAGAAGAGTGATTTTATTGTTCCGGTTGATATAGACAAGGCAAAGTCATGGTATCAGAAATTAGCTGATAAAGGTGACGCTAAGGCTAAGGCGGCGGTTGAGCGTATTGAATATAATGCGACACATGCAGATAGTATAGAATTTGAGGAAAAAGACAAGATATATTCAGAGATTTCCGAGAAGAGAAAAGCTAAGGGCGTAGAATTTCATTATAAGCCTAATGATGCGACTACTCTCCAATACCAGTACACATATGTGCATGATCAGGTTGATGGATATATTCATAAGCTTCCCAAGGGTTGGGTTAAAAGCATAGATGTTGATTCTGATGAAGAGTATTATGCACCGAGCCATACATATTCTGATTTTGCAATCTATGTAACATATACGACTGTGCCTAAGGAATCAGAACGTAAGATAGATGATTATCTTCTTTATATGAACGATGCTTATGAACTTGATGTCAATATAGCACCATATATTACAGAATATGCGAATGGTATTTCGGCAAGATTTTATCATAAAGAGATGGATAAGGGTATTGTTTCTTTCGTGTTCAAGCAGAAGAATCGTTGGGCGTGCCTCAGATTTATATGCTCCACTATGGATATTATGGAGCAGTATAATGAGATAATATTTGAGGTTGCTAATTCCTTTGCTTTTGTTATCCCGACGTTGCTTTCTGATAAAAGTGCTAATCGTACCGAGATTCAGTATTATAATGAGGCACTCTACTATTATAATATGGAGAATTACGATAAAGCGATGGAGAACGCGGGAATAGCTTTACAGTATGGCAGCACACAGGCGAGTTATCTCCTTATAGAGCTTTATTATGATGAGGACAGTCCGTATAGAGATATTGAAAAGACAGTAAGTTATGCGCAACAGTTGTTTGAATCCAATAAGGATCCGGATCTGGCATTCCTTATTGGTACTATCTATGACCAGCAGCTTAAGAGATATCATGATGCAAAGGTATGGTATGAGAATGCGGACAGGCTTCACCATAAGCGTGTGCCGTTTTATCTGGGACGCTTTTATTACTACGGTCTTGTGGAAGATGGCAAACGTGATGGAGAAAAGGCTCTTTCCTATTTGAAACAAGCACTTGAGAATGGCATATATGAGGCTGAACCATATATTAGGGATATAGAGCAGCTTGGAGATCCTAAACAGCTCCAGCCTACCATTGAATCATGGGAGCGGTCGGTTGTTGCAGGTGATGCTGATACGGCATTTAATATTGCCATGAATAAGAAGGAGCAGGTATTCTATCTTGCAAGTGATCATGAGATAGAGCAGGCATTTCTTAGTGCTATTGCACTTGGCAGTGTCCAGGCAGCTTATGAGTATGGTGTATACTGCGAGAATAAGGAGAAGGAAGAAGGATATAATGGTCCTATCAAGAGTCTGGATTACTTCTACAAGGCATTTGAAGCAGGCTATGACGGTTTCAGTAAGGAATATCTTTACAGTGTTATAGAGAATAAGATTTCTCAAGGTGTTTCCGAAGAAGAGAAGAAGCGACTATACTATGATGTTGCTAAGAAAGGAGCGGTACCGGCAGTTAAGAATCTGTTAGAGATGACACCGTCACTCACTCCGGAGATTAAGGAACTTTATGAAGGACTTAAGGATGTGGTTAGAATCGGAGATGTGGATGCTCTTTCTTCTATGCACTTGATAGAGGAGAAGTTCAAGGAGTTGCTTAATCCGGTTAAGAGTGATTCTAATAAGGTTATTCAGAATAAGTTCTTCCGCTTGCAGGTTCCTAAGAGTTGTACTGCAGTTATCAATGATGAAGGCGGAACTATCAGATTTGCAGATTCTGTAGTTGAGTTTGCGGTTGCAGAGATGCCGGTCAGGGTTGATACTGAGGAAGAATATAATAAAGTATTCAATCTGTTGTATAAGGAATATGCTGATGAAGAGAATGCAGAGATATTGGTTGCCAATTCGAGAATGGTTGGTTCCGGAATGCTTACCAGAAAGGCAGATAATAATAAATACAGTATTCTGCTTATCAGCTCCAAGAACCAATATCTGTTCAAGTTAAGCTCTATTGACAGACGAGAACTTATGAGATTTAAGGATCAGGCTCTTGAGATAGCACTTACTCTTGTTGAGTCGGGAGAGATATACGTGGCTGAAGGAGAACGTGCCAACAAGCAGATTGGTCTTACTCTTCTTATTTCGGGAGGTGGAGAGAACAGTATGCTTTCCATCAGCAAGGATGATGATGATGAGGGATTTGTTTTTGTATAAAGCAGATTGATGTTAATATTATAAGTTTCGTGATATTAAAGGAACACAGAGATGTGTTCCTTTTTGAATGTCTGGTTCTTAAGATATTTATTCGGAAATATGTGTACGCAGTTAATAAAATGTGATAAAATGAGCAAAGTGGCGGTCGTGCTTGCACGAACCGACATTTTGCGAAAAAACACACGGAGACGATAGTCGACGTGATAAAATGAGCAAAGTGGCGGTCGTGCTTGCATAATAATGGAATGATTATACAATTATTGAAATAAATATTAGCTTACTGTATCAGGAAGGAGAATGGCTATGTATCGGATCATTATGAATGATTTGGTGAAGTGGTATGAAGAAGCATTGGATAAGGTGTTGTTTTTAAAAGGTGCAAGAGGAGTCGGAAAGACATGGACCATGGTAGATTTTGGACAGGGCTTCTTTAAAAAATTGATTTATATTGATTTAGAGAAAGATGAGGAAAGTCATTATCTTTTTAAGCGCGGGAAGAATATTGAGGCGGGAAAACTTATGGCGTCTCTTGCAACATATACCAATGAGATGATAATACCTGATAATACTATGTTTATTTTTGATGAGCCGCAGTATTGTCCCAAGGCGTTAGAGGCAATTATGAGTCTTAAAGAACAGCGGCCGGAGCTTCCGGTCTGTATTATATCATCTACAATTGATACGATTCCCGGTGAGGTGTTTTATAGTACGGGATTTCATCAACTGATACTTTATCCCATGACATTCGAAGAATTTCTTACAGCCAATAAAGAACAGGAACTTTGTAAATTTATTGAAAATCAGAAGGTGGAGCCTGCGACACCGCAGATTATTGACAGGATAACAGAGCTTTTGATGGAATATTATATAGTTGGTGGTATGCCAATAGTTGTTCTCGATTATGTTAAGAATCATGATTTTGACAGGGTAGATGCGATTTTACGGGAATTACTTGCAAGGACCCGTGAATATATTATGAAGGATGTACCTAAGAATTATTCTGTTAAGGTACCTAAGATATGGGACAGTATCCCTGCTCAGCTGAAAAAGGAAAACAGAAAGTTTATGTACCAATATGTGGATGAGAAAGCAAGGGCAAGAGAATATGAGAAGGCTGTTCAGTGGCTGGTGGATACAGGACTTGTAAGAAGAGTGAATAGAATTCGTGACGGTATAGCTCCCCTGAAGGAGCAGGTTGACGATAAATCTTTTGTACTTTATCATTTAGATCATGGATTGTTAAGAGTAATGTGCGGGATAGCGTATTCGAAAATTGAAAAGGACAGGTTTGAATTTGATGAGCTTTCCGGTGCGTTATTAGAGCAGCTTGTTCTTTCGGAACTTTCAATGAATAATACGGTAAAAGATCTTTATTTTTGGATATCAGGTGCGACAGCGCGTATAGATTTCGTGTTCGAAGATGACGGAGATGTGATTCCTGTTAATGTGGAAGCAAAAAGACAGAGAAAGTCGCAGAGTATGAAGGTGTTCAACGACAGGTATAAGAATCGTATGGCAATTAATATATCGTTGGATGAACTTGGATTTTCAAAGGGAATCCTCAATGTTCCGCTTTACGGATTGTGGAATTTCTAAGGAATGGAGTAATTAAATGATATGAAATGGTGGAAACATTTAAAGACGATAAATCATCATAAATGGCTGGTCATGAAGTATTGTTTCAGACTGGGACTTTATAAGCAGGGTCTTATGCATGATCTGTCAAAATACGGACCTACGGAATTCTTAGTGGGCGCAAAGTATTATCAGGGAACAAGGAGTCCTAATAATGCGGAACGTGAGGATAAAGGGTACACATCTGCATGGCTTCATCACAAAGGCCGGAACAAACATCATCTGGAATATTGGATCGATTATGATCTTGATAATGGTGGCATGACAGGAATGAAGATGCCTGTGAAGTATGTGGTAGAGATGTTCTGTGACCGTGTTGCCGCAAGCCGTAACTATAACGGTGATAAATATACTGACAGTTTTCCACTGGAATATTATAGGAAGGGAAGAGCTAAATACCTTATACATGAGGATACGGAAGCACTTCTTGAAAAACTTTTGACCATGCTTGCGGAAGAAGGAGAGGATAAGACCTTCGATTACATTAAGAGAGAAATACTTACTAAAGAAGTGCGCAGAGAAAGAATATAGGTAACTGTTCAGGCAGCATTTCGCATTTACTGCGAGATGCGTACGAGCGAGACTTGAATTTATCATACGGCAGGCATACCGGAATGTGCGTGAGCACTATGCCTGTCGCGTATCTATGAAGCTAAGCTTAATAGATACGAATATAGGTGCTTAGGAGGAAAGAGAATGGGGTTCACACATCTGCATGTGCATACTCAATATAGTTTGTTAGATGGCATGTCTAAGATTCCGGAGCTTATTGCAAAGACAAAAGAGCTTGGAATGGACAGCATTGCCATTACAGACCACGGGGTTATGTACGGAGTTATAGATTTTTACAAAGAGGCCAAGGCACAGGGAATTAAGCCTATTATCGGATGCGAGGTATATGTAGCTCCCGGCTCACGCTTTGATAGGGAAATTGACAGGGGTGAGAACAGATATTATCATCTGATACTTTTGGCGGAGAATGACACCGGATACCATAACCTGATGAAGATAGTATCCCGTGGCTTTACGGATGGATTTTATTATAAACCAAGGGTTGACCGTGAGGTTTTAGAGGAATTCCATGAGGGAATAATATGTCTTTCGGCATGTCTTGCGGGCGAGGTGGCGATAAAGCTTAACCAGGGCTTTTATGAAGAGGCTAAGCAGGCTGCACTTGAGCATCAGGAGATTTTCGGAAAAGGGAATTATTTTCTTGAAATGCAGGATCATGGGATTCCTGAGCAGCGAACAGTCAATCAGGGACTTATGCGTATTCATGAAGAGACAGGTATAGAGCTTGTTGCTACGAATGATCTTCACTATGTTAATGCGGAGGATGCAGAAGCACATGATATACTTCTGTGTATTCAGACGGGAAAAACGGTGGATGATCCTTCAAGAATGCGGTATGAAGGAGGACAGTATTATCTTAAGTCTCCGGAGGAGATGATGGCGTTATTTCCGTATGCAAGGGAAGCGATCGAGAATACCGGTAAGATTGCGGAAAGATGTAATGTTGAGATTGAATTCGGAGTACAGAAACTGCCGAAATACGAAGTGCCGGAGGGATATACATCAGAAGGGTATTTGAGAGAGTTATGTCAGGAAGGATTGGAGAAGCGATACAATCCGGTGACCAAAGAACTGCAGGACAGAATGGATTTCGAGCTTGATACCATTGAGAAGATGGGGTATGTTGATTATTTCCTTATAGTGTGGGATTTCATAAAATACGCCAAGGATCATGGAATACCTGTGGGACCGGGACGTGGTTCCGCAGCGGGAGCAATCGTCAGCTATTGTCTGGAGATTACGGATGTTGAACCAATTCATTTCAATCTGCTGTTCGAGAGATTTCTTAATCCGGAGCGTGTGTCCATGCCTGATATTGATGTGGATATATGCCCTGACCGCCGTCAGGAGGTCATAGACTATGTGGTGGAGAAGTATGGTCAGGAAAAAGTGGTGCAGATAGTAACATTTGGTACCATGAAAGCACGACAGGTGGTAAGGGATGTGGTGCGTGCCCTCAATATGCCGTACTCCACAGGAGACCGGATCGCAAAGATGATTCCGCCGACGCTTAATATGACGATTGATACTGCAATGAAGGAAGTCAAGGAGCTTAGAGAGGCTTATGAAAATGAGGAGGATATAAGGGTCATGATCGATGCCTCCAAGAAGCTGGAAGGACTTCCGAGACATGCTTCAGTGTGTGATAGGCCAAAAGCCTATGGATGAATTCGTGCCTCTTTCAAAAAGCTCAGATGGTGCGGTGACAACCCAGTATACGAAGGATCTGGTGGAGGAACTGGGACTTTTGAAGATGGATTTTTTAGGACTTAGAAATCTTACGGTAATACAGGATACGGTCAATAATATCAAGCAGTCACAGGGCATTGATATAGATATAAATAATATTGATATGACGGATAGCAAAGTGTATGACCTTATTTCCAGCGGACAGACAGACGGAATATTCCAGCTTGAAAGCTCGGGAATGAAAAGCTTCATGCAGGAGCTTAAGCCCAGAAATATTGAGGATATAATTGCGGGCATATCCCTCTACCGTCCGGGTCCGATGGATTTTATACCGAACTATATAGAGGGTAAAGAGAATGTGGATAAGATAACCTATGACTGTCCGCAGCTTGAACCGATACTTTCTCCGACTTACGGATGTATTGTATATCAGGAGCAGGTAATGCAGATAGTTATGGAGCTTGCAGGTTATACATTAGGGCGAAGCGATCTGGTGCGACGTGCAATGTCTAAGAAGAAGGAAAGCGTGATGTTAAAAGAGCGCAAGAACTTCGTGTACGGTAATCCTGAGGAAAATGTTCCGGGATGTATCAATCGTGGTATAGATGAAAAGACTGCCAATAAGATATTTGATGATATGCTGGATTTTGCAAAATATGCATTTAACAAATCCCATGCTGCGGCTTATGCGGTTGTGGCTTATCAGACTGCATATCTGAAATGTCATTATCCCAAAGAGTTTATGGCTGCGCTTATTACTTCGGTGCTTGGCAACTCAGACAAGGCGGCTGCATATATTGCCGGATGTCGTAAGATGGGAATAGAGATTCTTCCGCCGGATATTAATGAGGGCTTCGGTTATTTCTCTGTATCTGACGGGAAGATAAGGTATGGACTTTCTGCATTGAAAAGTGTAGGTGAGGGAGTGATTGATGCTGTTGTTGCAGAACGTGAGGTAAATGGTCCGTATAAGAATCTCAAGGATTTTGTAAGCCGTTTGTCAGCTAAGGAGGTCAATAAGAGAACGATAGAAAGCTTTATAAAATCAGGAGCTTTTGACTGCTTCCCGTCAAACCGCCGCCAGATGATGATGGTATATACACAGATAATCGATCAGGTGAATCAGGAGAGGAAGAATGCCATATCCGGTCAGATGTCACTTATGGACTTTTTGGGAGAAGAGGAGAAGAAGGAATTCGACGTCGTGTATCCTGATGTGGAGGAATATGATAAAGAGGAATTACTTGGTTATGAGAAGGAAATGTTAGGTGTTTATGTAAGTGGTCATCCTCTTGACGATTACAGGGAGTTCCTAAGTGATAATGTGAGTGCTGTTACACTGGATTTCTATCCTGAAGATGCTGATGATTCTGACGGTGATGAGGATTTACAGGTTAATCTTGAAACGGTAGCTAAGGATCAGCAGTATTATACCATTGGCGGAATGATTTCCGCAAAGACCGTCAAGATGACAAAGAATAATCAGAATATGGCATTTATTACACTTGAAGATCTGGTCGGTTCGATAGAGATTGTGGTATTTCCCAAAAAATATGAGGAGTACAGGACTCTTATTGAGCCGGATTCGAAGGTATTTGTTTATGGGCGTGCATCCATCACGGAAAAAGAGAGTAAGCTTTTATTAGAAAAAATGCTTCCGTTCTCGGAAGTGCCAAGGAAGGTTTATATCCAGATGGAGAACAAGGACGCATACAATACCAATGAAAGAGACTTATACGATTTGATAGACAGGAATTCAGGTAATGACGAAGTTATTGTAATGCTTAAGGAAGAGAAAATGATGAAGCCGATGGGACGACAATTCGGTGTATCTGCCTCTGATAATGTGATCTCGGAATTCAAGGACAGGTTTGGGGAAGGCAAGGTAGTAGTACAAGAGGGAAAAGTAAGATTTTAACAAGGTTGGTTGCGATTATGTGATGTAATACCAATGCCATTTATTTAAGCCTTCCCTCCAGACCGAAGTTATTAACTTAAGCCTTCCACCCTTTAGGGGGGGAAGGTGTCAGCAAATCAAAGATTTGCTGACGGATGAGGGGCTGAAAAGTATTAAGATACTGACAATGTGTATGAATATAAACGGAAAAATGACAAGGAGTGATCATATATTATAATAACAAGTACTGGTAATGAGAAGATTAAGAATGTGAGCAGGTGCATGAAGCAGGCTAAGGAACGAAGAAAGCAGGGAGTGTTTCTCGTTGAGGGAATAAGGATGTTTTCGGAGATCCCAAGGGACATACATGTGGAAAGCTTTGCAACAGAGGAATTTTATGAAAGTCATAAGGAACTGTTTGACGGAATTTCATATGAACTTGTTTCGGACAATGTGATGAAAAGTCTTGCTGACACAAGAACTCCCCAGGGAGTTATAAGCGTGGTCAGGCAATTCGCATATAGCATGGAGCAGGTGTGCGGTTGCAGCGGAACATCATGTCATGAAGGTGCAGAAGGTACCGTGAAATCAGATGGTACAGGTGATGAGAGTATTAGTGAAAGCAGGGATAATGCACTTGTGATTGCACTGGAAAACATTCAGGACCCCGGCAATCTGGGAACCATAATAAGAACTGCCGAGGGCGCAGGTGTAACTGGAATTATAATGAGCAGGGATACCGTTGATATATATAACCCGAAGGTTGTGCGATCCACCATGGGCTCGATATTCAGGGTACCATTTATATATGTGGATGATTTAACGGATTGTATCAGAAAGCTTGGTCAGAGAGGTTTTAACACTTACAGTGCACATTTACAGGGAACAACCTTTTACGATTTTGATTACAGAAAGTCGACAATATTTGTCATGGGTAATGAGGGCAACGGACTTTCGGATGAGATGTCGGCGGCTACAAAATACAAGATCCGTATTCCAATGATGGGGAAGGTAGAGTCGTTAAATGTCGCAACGGCGGGGACTGTGCTGATGTATGAAACCATGCGACAAAGAAATAATTAATTTTGACAAAAGTAGTGCTTTTTAGCAAAAAAATACCCGTTCCAATCGGTTAGATTGTGTACTAAGATTAAAGAGAATTTTAAGGTACATGGAAGGAGAAAGAAAATGACAGAAAAAGCATTAAGCAACAATCAGGCAGTGGTGGCTGGAGAGATTATTTCGGAATTTACATTTAGTCATGAGATATTTGGAGAGGGATTTTACATGGTCGATCTGCTTGTAAACAGACTTTCTGATGCTACGGATGTTATTCCGCTTATGGTATCTGACAGGCTGATTGATGTGGAGCAGTCTCATGTGGGACAGCATATTGAAGCGAAAGGACAATTCAGATCCTATAATAAGCATGAGGAGACGAAGAATCGTTTGATATTATCCCTTTTTGTAAGGGAATTGAATATATTAGAGGAAGATGAGGAGATACAGCATCCTAATCAGATATATCTTGACGGCTATATCTGCAAAGCGCCCATTTACCGTATGACACCATTAGGCCGCGAGATAGCGGATGTTTTGCTTGCGGTTAACCGGGCGTATGGGAAGTCGGATTATATTCCCTGTATCTGCTGGGGAAGAAATGCCAGATTTGCCGGGAAGTTAGAGGTTGGAGAGCATGTTGCGGTATGGGGAAGAATTCAGAGCAGGGAGTATCAGAAGAAATTAGCGGATGATACCGTTATCAATCGTATTGCATATGAGGTTTCCGTAAGTAAGATGGAATGCCTTGAATGAGTTTTAGTTGATTTGATATTGCATATTTTTCATGGATATGTTAGTATGTGTTTTGTTTCTGCTGGATTTAATAATTGTATAATAGCAAGTTATCATTATTAACATATAGGGAATGACGCCGTGCAAAGCAATGTTGCCGGCAATGAGGTGGAGAAACATGGATAATATACATATTATATACGGTGACGGATACGGAAAGACGGCATGTGCCATGGGACTGGCGGTTAAGGCTGCGGCAGCGGGAGAGACGGTTTCCATTATTCAGTTCCTTAAAGGAAAAGGAGCAGACTATAGCATACTTGATCAGTATGAAGAGATTAAGTTCTTTACCTTTGAGAACAGTGAAAAGACCTATGAGGATATGACACCCGAGGAACGGGGCGAACATCGTGCGAAAGTACAGAACAGCTTCCAATATGCCAGAAAGGTCATTGAAACAGAGGGTGCTGACTTAGTCATATTAGACGAGCTCTTAGGACTTAGAGATTATAATATTCTTGATCTTGAAAGCCTTATGTCGATTGTTGATATCAATAGTGGAGTAAAGCTTATTCTCACCGGAAGACACTGTCCTGAGGAATTGAAGAGCAGGGCATCAATGCTCTCGCATATTGAGCCGGCATGAGATAGATTTTTTGTTTTTGGAATGTTCATAATATTATTAAGTAATAAGCAGAGGAATGTCAGGTTTCCTCTGTTTTTTATTTTCTTCAATTGCTGAAATGGGGCTGTAATACCATTCAAAGAGAACTGTGAATCAATGTCATTAACTGCGAATAGTAACACAACATGGGTAAAGCCCTATAAAGTTTCTTGAATTGTGTTGACAGATAGTAGTGTGGGTGATATATTAACGTAAGAAAGACGTTTACGTCGCTGAGTAGAGGTGCATATATTATTAGTAAGGGCTCTGACAGATAAGGCTGAATGATGAACCCGGAAAGGAATATATGCCGAAGAGGGGTATTACCTTATGAATATCCTGTCTGGACGTATAGTTAACAGCTATGCGGCTGTCACCGGAATTTTATGTTTCATTTCTGCATGGATATGATGTAAGATTATTATATCGTGACAGAGAATATAATGAACACAGGTGGAGTGCTACGGACTTAAGCTTTGATATGCTTATACTTGGATTTTCTGTGATGATGAAGAATATACAGAGCATAGCATCATATATAAGCTTTTGTATCAGAAGTTATTACGCTTCGTTGGCACTGCCGGCGGAGCGTTTTTTGATGTCAGGATGCATTTATCTGTGACTGTACGTTTATAGATTGCAGAATGTGACATCCGGTAAAAAGAATAATATTATTATCAAAGGAGAGAAAAAGATGGCAATTTTTACAGGCTCGGGAGTGGCACTTGTTACTCCGTTTAATGAAGATGGCTCAGTTAATTATGAGCAATTAAAGGATTTGGTAGAGTATCATGTTTCACACAAGACAGATGCCATAATCATCTGCGGTACAACAGGCGAGGCGTCTACAATGTCCGAGGAAGAACACATGGAGGTTATCGCAAAATGTGTGGAGTATGTTAATAAGAGAATTCCTGTTATAGCAGGAACGGGTTCTAATTGCACAGAGACCGCTATTAAGCTTTCAAAGGAAGCAGAAGAGGTTGGCGCAGATGGTCTTCTTGTTGTAACGCCATATTATAACAAGGCAACCCAGAGCGGGCTTATCAAGCATTATACCGCAATAGCGGAAGCAGTTAATATTCCTATAATTATGTATAATGTACCAGGCAGAACAGGATGTAATATTAAGCCTGAGACAGCAGTAACTCTTGCAAAGAATGTCAAGAATATTGTTGCTATCAAAGAGGCATCAGGTAATATATCCCAGGTTGTTAAGCTTGCACAGTTGGCTGACGGATGTATAGACATTTATTCAGGAAATGATGATCAGGTTGTTCCGCTTCTTTCATTAGGCGGAAAGGGCGTTATCTCAGTTACAGCTAATATCATACCTGAGGATGTTCATGATATGGTACAGAAATATCTTGATGGAGATGTGGCCGGCTCTCTTGCATTGCAGCTTAAGTCTATAGATCTTTGCGACGCCATGTTCTGTGAGGTCAACCCTATACCGGTTAAGAAGGCTGTTGAACTTGCTGGTCTTTGCAACGGATATGTGAGAATGCCGATGACTGAAGCTGAACCTGCAAGTGTGGAGAAGATTAAGAAGGCTATGCAGGAGTATCCTGTAAAGTTGGCGTAAAAAATGTTAAGTTATGTAAGTAGCTTATGACGGACGCAAGAGTCCCGGGAATATGCAGTGTTTTGTATTCCTGCTGTACGGAAATAAGATTTTCTAAATATCCCGGATAAGTTCTCCTACCGTACGCGGCACGGTGTGAAGGCGACATCCTGTCTCCCTCACACCTGCCGGACTTAATGGTTCGGTCTTAGCAGAAGCTTCTGCGTCCTTCGGACTTGAACCTTCTGAGACCTATCATATGGGCAGTTCTAAGGTTC
>CAJOLO010000044.1 GCA_905235345.1 uncultured Lachnospiraceae bacterium | reverse complement strand
AAAAGCATAGGAATATCCCTTTGTATATTTTGACATTTCAACGGATTCAGAATCACTTATTGCAAATATCTTTCGATATGTTTCCGAAATTAATATTTCTATAACTTTAAATATCTTCTATAACTCGTCTATAACTTCAAAAACATTCTATAACTTTTCTATAACTTTGTAAAGCAGAAATGTAACTGTTCAGGTAGCATATCGCACCGGACCTTGGCTCGTTGCCTACTACATGTCGCCTTCGGCTCGATGATGGGCAGTCGCCAACGTCCTCTCTCTTCATGCATGCATGGAGATCGGACCTTGGCTCGTTGCCTACAACATATCGCCTTCGGCTCAATGATGGGCAGTCGCCAACGTCCTCTCTCGGACCTTGGCTCGTTGCCTACACAAAAAGAGACACATATGCTTGAATAAGCGATGTGTCTCTAAATAATAGTCACGACAGATGCATTACATTAATTAATAAAATCCAGCTCATACCGTAATAAGTTACCACAGCCACCAGGTCGTTCACCGTAGTGATAAGTGGTCCTGATGCAACTGCAGGATCAACATTGATCTTCTTGAAGAACAGCGGTACAAGCGTTCCGACCGCACTCGATATCAACATGGCAAGGAGAAGTGATACTCCGATACAGCCTGATACTGCGAATGCGAATGTCATAGCTTTATGTTTGGCAAAATGTATATAAAGTCCAACAACTATAAATGATATTACGCCCAATAGCAGACCATTGGAAAATCCGACACGCATCTCCTTTGTAACAAGATGTCCCTTCTGCTTTATTGTCAGGTTCTCATCCATAAGTACACGAATTGTCACAGCCAGTGACTGGGTTCCCACATTACCTGCCATGTCAAGTATAAGTGATTGAAATGCCATTATAATTGTAAGCTGAGCGATAACCTGCTCAAATACACCAACAACGCTGGACACAACCATACCAAGACAAAGGAGTATCAGCAGCCAGGGCAGACGCTTCTTCATACTTTCAAGCAATGGTTCATTCAAGTCCTCTTCAGCAGTCAAACCGGCAAGTCTTGCATAATCTTCTCCCATCTCATCATCCACAACCTCAATGATATTCTGTGAAGTTATGGCGCCAAGTATTCTGTTGGTATTATCCAGTACCGGAATTATACTCTCCGAATAGTCCTTCAACTTCTCGATACAGTCATCTATAAGTTCATTGGCATACACATATGGAAATGAAGTTGTGATCAGACTTTCAAGTTCTGTTGTACTTCTTGCAATAATCAACTCTTTCAAGTCTATTGCTCCGTAGAACTCACCATTCTCATCTACAACAAACAAAGTCGTGATATTATCATTATCCTCCGCCTGTCTGACAAGCTCACTCATAGCCTGCTTTACAGTCAGATTCTCACGAATCACTATATAATTAGTGGTCATCCTGCTACCAATCTCATCCTCATCGAAGGAATCAATCAGTCGTATCTGCTTTCTGACCTCCGGTTCGAGAGCATACACAATAAGATCACGCTTTTCTTTCGAAAGTTCATGCAATACCTTTGCCGCCGTATCTGTCTCCAATTCGGATACCACATCAGCAGCCTTTCTCACATCGATCTCGTCAAGATATGTTCCCGCGTCATCTTCGTCAAAATACTCAAATATCTCTGCAAGCTTCTCAACATGACATATACGGTAGAACTTCTTTCTCTCTTGTAAAGTAAGCTTCGGAATAACCTGTGCGATATCATTCTCGTGGTAATCCTCAAGCTTGTTAAGCATTTTCTTAGGGGAGTCATTACCTCTGATAACTGTGATAATCTCCTGCTCATAATCCGGCTTTTCCGCCACAGAATTATGAGAAGCATTCTCAATATTATCTGCAGTTAAATTCTTATCATTTTCATTCATTACAGAATACCCTCCGTTCCGCTCGTTGAATCTAATTGTTGACACAGGTTTTCAAAGCTAAAACGTATCTCACAGTAAATGCAGGATACTGCCTGAACAGTTTGTCTGAAACCACTTCATATATGAGAATGTCTCAAGGATAATAAAAAACTAAATACCTGTATCATTTTCAACGATGACGCAAGGGACGTGATGGCAGAATCGGGCAACCGGATTACTTGTAATCCCTCATAGCCCGTGCATCACCCGCAAGCTGTCAAAGACACATTTTTGCGAGTGAGCATTAGAATACCCGTGCATGATGGGTCACACACGGGCAGAAATATCATAATGTACTATATACAGTCATGCGATTTTGTAAGAAAACATACAGAATACACTTAATATATTTTCATGCAAAATCATATGACCAGCTCAAATCATATGATTAAAACACAGGGAACAAAGTGGCACGTGATGAGCCGAATCATTCCCTATAATATAGTACAAGTACGATTGCCCATCCGACCCATAACTGTCACCATTAGCCACTTTGTTCACCTCCTTTATTACATAAAAATAGATTACCGAAATCATTGTCAGGTAATCATGAAATTAAACACATACATAGTATACATCCATTCATGTATTTTGACAACCCCAAAATTCAAGATATATTCCAAAAAAAATTCAAGATAGTTACAGTTCACTCGGTGGCCAGTAAACAGTCACCGAGTGTGGTATATGTTGTCCAATGTAGGGCTATTTGTGAACGTCGGCACTTAATAAGCCGCCAAAAAGAGTTTATTCTACTACTTTTCCATTTTCAAGATATACAATCCGGTCTCCATACCCGGCACACTTCTCAGAGTGGGTAACCTGAAGGATTGAGATTCCCTTCTCTTTATTAATCCGGCTGAACAGCTTCATAATTTCTTCACCCGATTTCTTATCCAGATTTCCCGTCGCCTCATCTGCAAGAATCAATTCAGGATTTCCCATGACCGCTCTTGCAATGGCCACACGTTGCTGTTGTCCACCTGAAAGCTTGGCAGGCATCTGCTTTCTTTTTTCTGTCAGACCTGTAATCTCAAGGATCTCATCAAGATTCTTCTTAAGAGATGCTCTGCTTTTTCCGGCAACCAGTGACGGAAGAAGTATGTTATCCTCAACATTTAAGTTCTGTACAAGATTATAAAACTGAAAAATAAATCCAATATGATCCAAGCGGATCTTCGATAACGCTTTTTCCTTCATTTTATTTATATTTTCACCGCACACAACGATATCGCCCTGATACGCCCGATCCAATCCACCTATAAGATATAACAGTGTTGACTTTCCGGAACCGGACGGACCCATGAGAGAGACAAACTCTCCCTTCTTTACTTCCAGGCTTGCTCCCTCTAAAACCTTTGTAATGGCATCTTCATTCTTCCCCTTGCCAAATTCTTTATGTACATCTCTTACTTCTATGATATTTTCTTTTTCCATAATCTCTGTCTCCTTTTTGTTCAAAGAACGCCCCGGCGTTCATGTTGCGGAATACGTTTAAGCTATCCGACATCTTCCTTGTGATTTAACATTTATTGGATCTGAACAGTTACCGTTTATTCATACTTAAGCTGCTCTGCAACATTCATTCGGTTTATATTTCGTATTGTCTTACCTATCGTAATACTGAATGTGAAAAATATCAGTAACAAAAACGTAAGGATTTTACCGGCATTGAATATTGGCTCAATTGCGATCGAGTCTTTCATCGCCTGGAAGATCAGTATCGTCTCCATGAGTCCTACGATCGCCCCAAGAAGAATCGATATGAAACCGGATAAGGCAGTTTCATCCCAAAACAGTTTTACCAGTCTGCCCTTATCCATCGATGTTGAAATGAGGACTGCACACTCTCTTTTGCGGCTTTCAAATCCAACAATCTGATTACAGAACACTCCTACAAGCGAAAGTGACACGCCCATTATGATGATCAAATAAAGCATGGTCAACATTCCCGCGCTATTTTCCTTATTTTCCTTCATATAGTCATCCATTTTCTCGATCTTATTCACTGTACTTGAGGAATAGCTCTTAATTAACTCAACCGTTTGCCCGGGATGGTCAGACTGAATATATGCACACGAAGGTCTGTCAAAATAGATCTGTTTATAAACATCAAGCGGCAGGACGATTGTTTTATTCGTTCCATCCCCTTTACTTGAATCGATGATGCCTGCAACCTTGAACGTTCCCCGAAACGGAACTACGCCCTCCGGATTGTACAGAATATCTGCAGTATCTCCTACCGATAGATTCAGTTCTTTCGCAATCTTTTTCGCAAGATATACCTCATCACTTTTTATTTCGTCAGGAATACCCTGATATCCGGTATTTAATTCCGGCGCACCATCGGCACCTAAAATCGGAACAATCGTCAGATCATCCTCAAATTTCTTATCATACTTGTGTTCCAGATAATCTTCAATCTTCTCTTTCCCCACAAGAACCCTGTCTTGTGTTGAATACTCAAACTCAATATTCTTAACACCTTCCAGAGAGGAAATATAATCATAAGATTCCGCCTTTTCCGAAAATCCCTGCAGGAAAACATCTGCATCTGCCGGCGGTATATTCAAATAATACTGGAGTGATGTAACACCAATGAATAAAACCAGTGAAAGACTTGTTGCAATGAATACCAGCTTTGAACTCCCTATCGAAGTTTTCTTTGTTCTTAGATTCATCATAGCAAGTTCCATTATAGGGTGATCCTTCTTGTGCTTCATCCTTTCAAAAATATTCAGTACCCCTTTTAGTATAAAGGAATATCCACTAAATACAGAAAGAACAATCAAAACAAACGCTACAATATAGGGAGCGGGACTCTCGTCAAATACGGCAACTCCAAGAATTATCATTATAACAGCCAGCCCGGCACAAACAAGCGATATGATCTTATTTTTCTTTTTATACTTATACTCTGTGTCTTTATTATCGAATATAAGATCTCTGATCGCAGTGTTAGTAGCTTTCAGAAGTTCTCTAAGCGGACACAGCATTTCCACCAAAACAGCTCCTGCAATCACAGAGATCATAACCGGAATGGATACTTTTCCCAGATCCATCGCAAGATCGATATCCCCTCCGGAATTCAGAGTAAAGACACTGTTAAATATGATATCCCTTGAGATCGCGTAAAGAGACGTTCCAATCACGCCACCGAACAATCCGTAAAACATATTTTCAACCAGTATTACCCTTGCGGTCAGATTGGGAGATACGCCTAAGCTTCTAAGGGTTCCGACCGTAGACATTCTGTCTACCATGATTCTCTCTGATAACGATACGGTAACAAATATCACAAGCAACAGAGTGATCAGAAACAATACCATAAAAACGCCACTGATCTGATTGATCTGGTCTCTTATCGTCTTCCCATTTATCAGATTCTCAACAAATATATTAGGGTATCGTTCTTCAAGCGTATCGCAGAATTCACCAAGCTTTGCTTCATCCGCCACTTTAATATAGACGAGCTGATATTTGGGCGTTTTATCATAGCAGAGCTTTGCCATTCCCTCCTGGGAAACAATCGCCGAATAATCTTCGATCAGCAGACCACTTAAAGATGAGATCTTTTTTATTTTATAATCCACTGCAACATAATTATCGCCGTAAATTGTAAAAGTATCCCCCTCTTTTAACTTCAGTTCCTTCGCCATTACCTTTGTGATAATGCATTCATTTTCGTCAAGCTGAACATTTTTCGGAATAAGCCTCATTTCCGCAGCAATCTTTGTATCCACTCCGGTTGTTGTAAGATTTTTTTCATTATAGTATGCATACATCTGATCATTTCGAACCATTACCTTCGAACTCTTTACAGAAAGAAAGGTTGCTTTGTAATCGGGCAGTCCTTCCAAATCCTTTTCGCTGATTTCCGTACTTGTTTCAACTACTACATTGGCTGTTCCGAACATCGTTCCAAAAGCACTGCCCAGTATATTCTCAAGACTGTTGGACATATCAAATGCAAGCATTCCCGCAAAGGCACATATTGTTATACTGATCACAAGAAAGATTGTCATGAGAGGCTTTGCAAAAATATTTCTAAATGTATGTTTTAATATTACTACCATATTACCACCTTTTTATTCTGTTCTCCGGAGCGACATACATGCCGTCTCCTTCTTTTATACCATATACTTCGTAGAATTTTTCACAGGAACTGAGTGGGGCGTTCACTCTTACGCTTCCCGGACTATGCACGTCATGATGAAGCAGCCGGATTCCCTCCGCATCACTGCTGATTCCACGCCAGATCAGGCCGAAGCCTTCATACATCTCTATCAACTCTTCTTTTGTCTTAGCAATATTGGATATGCACTCAATCGCACCAAGATCTGCATAATTTTCCCCTAACGTAAGCTTACCATCCACATGGTATACATCCATGATCGTATAATTGTTATAGTACTCTATGCACATATCCGCTCTGGTCTTAAGCGTTTGTCTATCCTCTTCTTCCAGCCATTCCGGATTGTAAACACCCTTATCATCCCAGTTAATGCAATTGGAATCAAATGCATGTCCAACCTCATGTGCGATAACCATACCCAATTTCCCCAGATTACTAAACTCACTGTCCTTCTCATTAAAAAATGGTTCTTCCGTAATCGCCGCTGTCACAACCACTACATTATCAACCCAGAAACAGGCATTTACCACCTGAGGCGGCATAACAGCACCACTTTTCGGTCTGGGGCTTTTTAGTTTTTCTTTTGTATTGTCATAAGCATACTTCAATAAATTTTTGTATGTGTCATAAGCATCCTTTCCCATCCGACCATCTGTGCTTATCAGTAATTCATCAAAGCTCCCGCCGGTTTTAAACTCGATCGCTTCCAGCTTTGAAAGCAGCTTCGTTCTGCCATCCTCTGTCAGCCAGTCTGCCTTTCCAATCATTTCCCGATATGACTGCCTGATATCCTCACACATCTCTTTGACTTTTTCATCCTTTGATGCAGGATAACACTTTTCAACATATATTTTTCCAATGCAATCCGAAAGATTTGCTATGATTTTATCTTTTGCCTGTATATCCGGATCTTCTGTTTTTTCTCCATACAAATCCTTTAATGCCTTATACTTATCCGATAAATATTCGTTCATACTATCAATGTATTCAACAAGCATCCATGTTTTAAAGGCTTCCAGATTCTCTTCCTGATCAAGCTTATCCGCAAGAAATTCCATCTGTTCCTCATAGTCAACCACCCATTTATCATATGGATTTTCTATTCCCATTCCTTTTGTAAAGCTTTCCGTATCAAAGTTCAGATCATGAAGCTCTTTCCCGTTTATGATTTTCATATTGCCAAGCTCATTTCTGTAATCTTTGCTTACATAAGCGATATCCACCGCCAAAACCGCAAATTGATCCGCTTTTTTTTCCGCCTCTTTTTTCTCAATTCCAAGGTTTCTAAGAACATCCTTTACATGCCCTCTGATTTTTCTTCTTTCATCTTCTGATTCCGCGATTTCTTTATTTTCACTCCCAAGGATCGTTTCCACTGCATTGAAGGAAAACGCGTATTCATCTCCTCTTGCAAATCCATCAGTAACAGAAAAGGGAAAGATCGGGTTGACCCCGTAAAGTGTGTTATATTTTCCGAGCAGCTCCATATATTCCTGTCTACTGCTTATATTGTCGATCTCCTGTCTTACCTTTTCAAAATCTGTGTCTGCAGTGCTGTCAGCTCCTTTGTATGAAATGATCTGCTTATAATAATCAGCAACCATACCGGCTTCCTCTGAATCAGCCTTACCTTGGCGATTCACCTCATCAATGATTCCATACAGTTTTTCCTTTGTTACCTTGTCACACTCTGCAAAAGAGCCAAACCCATATTTCGGATCTATGTCCGCCTTCCTAAGCACCTCCGCATTTATGTATCCAAAATAATCATCCTGCGGTCTGATCTTCGCTGATGCCGAATCCTTTGTCTCCTCTTTTGCTGTTTGATCCGGCTTCTTCGCCTGCACGTATCCCTGCGAAAACGTTGAAGCCAGAATTGAAGCAAGGGTCATGAAAACCGCAATACCCTTTGTTCCCTTTTTCATGTCAAATCTCCTTTTATAATTATTTGTTAGTAACTATTCAGTACCATTCGCAAATCCGCTTGGTTCTAAATCAATATTATTTACTCAGTGCCTTCCCCTTTTAGGAGAAGGTGGCGGCGTTTACGAGAGCATAAGAATATTGTTTATCGGTATTTTATACGGTTCAAAGCTTCAAGTCAATTAAGCAGACCTTAATAAATCTTATCGTTACCTTAACGGCATCTTATTCTACGCATTTTTTTACCCACAGATAAACAAAATACTATCACACAGTTACCCGTCCGGCTAAGATGTTCTTATAATCTTCCAGGTTCTTTCTGAGCAATTCAGGTGTCTTCAGCTCATAAGGACAATGTTTCATACATGCTCCGCAGTTAATACATTTCTCTATCTTCATCATCTCTTCCTGCCACCGCTCTGACAACCAGTTTACAGACGGACTTCTGCGAATCATTTGAGCCATCCTCGCACACTGGTTAATCTGAATACCAACCGCACATGGCATACAGTAGCCGCAGCCACGACAGAATTCCCCAAGCAGCTCTGTCCTGTCCTTATCTATAACTGCCTGAAGTTCCTGTGTCATCACCACATCATTATCGAAAAATGCCAGCCACTCATCAAGTTCCTTCTCACTCTGGATTCCCCAGATTGGGAGTACATCATACTGACTCATAAACGCCATACAAGCATTTGAATTATTAAGCAATCCTCCCGAAAGTCCCTTCATCGCAATGAAACCCATACCTGCCTCAGTGCACGCTCTAACCAGTGCAATATCCCTGTCGGTAGCAAGATATGAAAACGGGAATTGCAGCGTCTCATACAGATTACTCTCCACAATCTCCTCAGCGATTCCAATCTTGTGTGCCGTAATTCCTATGTGTCGAATCTTTCCCTGTGCCTTCGCCTTCAGCATAGCTTCATACATACCTGTTCCGTCTCCGGGACGGTAACACTGATTGACACAATGTAACTGATATATATCAAGATAGTCTGTACGCAGATTATGAAGTGTTGTATCCAGATCTTTCTCAAAATCTTCCGGTGTCTTTGCCATAGTCTTAGATGCTATGTATATCTTATCCCGCATATCATGAAATGCCTCACCAAGCTTTTCCTCACTGTCCGAATATGCTCTTGCCGTATCGAAAAATGTTATACCACCATCATATGCCTTGTGAAGTATCCTCACCGCTGTCTCCATATCCACTCTCTGAATCGGAAGTGCACCAAAAGCATTCTGCGGTGTTGTTATTCCTGTTTGTCCTAATGTAATTGTTCTCATGCCGTCCTGCCACTCCTTTATGTTATTCCTTAATTTCCGTTATGAATTATATTATATATTAGTACACCTTATTTATCTACTCTTTATTACAGTTCACTTTCCATAATAGTTTCTATGGCTCAATCCTGAATGTCTCAAGACAGGCTTCAAATATCTCGCAATTAACCAAAACAGCTGGATGGGCAAAACAACTTACAGTCTTATTAGACAAAAACAGGAGCCAAGAAAGCGGTTTTACTTCCTTGGCTCCTGTTCATCATATCTTATATATAATATGGTATTTTTCAGCAAAAAAAATAAATCACCACTTCTACCACAATTACTTCATCTATATAAATCGAACTTTTATATGTATCATTTTACAAAATGGTGAGTATTATAAGAATAGCAGCACTTTCCTATTGCTTCTGAAAGTAGGAACTGCTAATATACTTACAAGCAGAAACGAGATGGTTATACTTTTTGAAGTTTTTCGGTTAATGTATTGAAAACCATCTGTTTTTATGCTATTGTAAGAATAGTAAGCGGGCTGGTCGAAAGACCCAGGTCCATCTTCGGCGGGGAAGTTCCCCGCCATTTTCATATACAAAGGAGATTTCATTATTGAAAGAACTAAGTATTTTTATAGATGAATCCGGTGATTTTGGAGAATATGATTTCAGATCACCATACTATATTATTACTATGGTATTCCATGATCAGAATTGTGATATCAGTGAATATATAAATAATCTTAATCGGGAATTAGCATTTCTTAAACTTGATAATGTATGTATTCATACCGGTCCGATTATCCGTAAAGAAGAGATATATGAAACAATGGATATCTTTGAGCGAAGACGCATCTTTAATAAAATGATAGCTTTCATTCGCCAAATTGATATAAGATACAAGTGCTTTTATATTGAGAAAAAGCACATCTCTGATGTTGTTGAAGCAAGTGGTAAACTATCAAAACTAATATCTCAGTTTATCCGTGATAATTATAATGAATTTCTTGGATACGATGATGTAAAAATATACTATGATAACGGTCAGGTTGAAGTAAGCAAGATACTTTCATCTGTATTTAATGCTCTTCTTCCTAATCCCGTTTTCAGAAAAGTTATGCCAAAGGATTATAAACTTTTTCAAGTTGCTGATTTATTATGCACTATGAAACTGGTCGAATTAAAAATGAACAATAATCTGTTTTCAAAATCTGAAGAAATCTTCTTCGGCAATATGCGCGACTTAAAAAAGAATTATCTAAGGCCATTAAAGAAAAAAGAATGGATTTAATCTAATAACACAACACTCATAAGTATATATTCATAAATCTGTTGTTATCACTTGGGTATATTGCGCCCATTAGTCGCAACTTTTTTATTGCTATCCTTCTGTCACAAGCTATCGGCAGCTACACAAGCTCCATCTACATCACCATCATAGTCACCTATTTGTGATGAACTCCAACCAACGCATTTATAGATACCACCATTTCGGCAACTTCCAACAGTTTTTTTACCCCATCTACAGTTCCGCAATCTTATAACAAAAATAGGTTCCCGGCTTAATGTCATCATCGTCGTAATATAATAATCCTAATTTGTCAAACAGCAATTCTTCATGATACACCTGCTTTGAAAGTGCGTCATACGCCTTACGGTAATCTTCATAGGGGGAGCCTCCAATCGCCACCGTCATATGAAACACGTAGTCCTCATCGTGCTCCGCAGGGCAGGGACCAAATCGCTCCTCCAGTCGAGCAAACAGTTTTCCCTGCAAGGCTTTTAAGTCTTCCGACTGTTCCACTTTAATACTGAGACACCCTGACGGTACGCCGCCCAACACATTGTTCGGACAAAGCTCCAACTCTTCCATCCTGATTTTCTGTGGAGAAATCCCTCTTGCAAATTCATCAAAAAAGTCTTCCATTTCTTCCAGACCCGGTATCACAAACGGTTGTTTCAATGACACATGCTGCGGAAGTCTTGCCATCTCAAAACCGACACCCCCTGCTTTATGGGCATCTAGCATAATCTTTCTTCCATAATTCTCTGCAGAAACATCTGCGACTAATACAATTGTTGCCTTCATATCTTTTCCCTTCTTTCCAAAAAAATTACGAATAGT